>SHWM01000027.1 GCA_009693835.1 Alphaproteobacteria bacterium | reverse complement strand
CAAACAACGCGAAAGGATCAAACGAAAGACTATCGAATATCGGCGCTTGCAACACCGCAAGATCGCCGCCTAACATCAACCCCCAGACGAGGCCTGCACTCCGCTAAACTACGCCCCGATCTGAGCCAAATGTTCTGACGACGGACACTCCATCGTCAACCGATCGGCAATATGTGTCGTATATTTTCGAAATGTATTGGGTCCGAGTCGCAGTGGTGGGCGGACAGCCCTGTGCGCTAATGTCTGATGCTCACAAAAAGCTGCTCGCGGCGCTCGGGGTCCGCAGCGTGAAAAGGCAGCAATGGGCACGCTGACTGTCGCGAGGCTTATCACCAGCGGTGGTCCGGATTTCGAGACTAAGGGTTTGGCGGCGCACGCGTCGTCGCTACTGCAGCGAATGATGATTGCATCAAGGCCTAACAGGCCTGGGTCGCTGGCAACCCAATCTTCAATCAACCCCTCTTTGGAAAGAACGTGCGGTCGTGCCTTCACCAGCTTTCCATTTTCAACTTTAAAAAGAGAGGTCATTCTTAGTCATCCACGGTTTCACGGAAAGTTGGTGAAGTTACATCCTGTTGCTCTTCATAGTCTCAGGCACCCCTAGTTTGACGGACAGACTACGGAATAGCCACGTCTCAACGTTATAAAAACTATCCCTATCCCGTCGGCGCGCTCTGCCCCCGCGCCGCGAGCAAGTCCAGCGCTACGTCGACGATCATGTCTTCCTGGCCGCCGACCATGCGCCGTCGGCCCAGCTCCACCAAAATATCCCTTGTGTCGATGCCATAGGTTTTGGCGGCGGTTTCGGCGTGGCGCAAAAAGCTGGAATAGACGCCTGCATAACCCAAGGTCAGGGTTTCGCGGTCCACCTGCACCGGGCGGTCCTGCAGCGGGCGCACCAGTTCCTCGGCGGCGTCCATCAGCGCAAACAGATTGCAGCCATGCCCGAACCCGATCCGGTCGGCATAGGCGATGAACACTTCCAGCGGCGCATTGCCAGCACCCGCTCCCATGCCGGCCAGCGAGGCATCGATGCGCACCGCGCCGTGCTGAGCCGCGATGACGCTGTTGGCGACGCCGCCCGACAGATTGTGATGCGCATGCATGCCCATCTCGGTTTTGGCGTCCAGCACCTGAGCGTAGGCGTCAAAGCGTTCCGCGACCTCATGCATCAGCAGCGCGCCGCCGCTGTCCACCACATAGACGCAGTGCGCGCCATAGCTTTCCATTTTCTTCGCCTGTTCCGCGAGTTTGGCGGGCGGCAGCATGTGCGACATCATCAGAAAACCCGACACATCCATGCCCAGCTTGCGCGCATGCGCAATATGCTGCGCGCCCACATCGGCCTCGGTGCAATGCGTGGCGACCCGCACCGAGCGCACGCCATGGCGCCAGGCGGTATCCAGATCCTTGGCGGTGCCGATGCCGGGCACCAGCAGCACGGTCAGCACCGTATTGCCCAGGCTTTCGCGCGCCGCGTCCAGCCATTCCCAATCGGTATGCGCGCCAAAACCGTAATTGAAGCTGGAGCCGGAAAGGCCGTCGCCATGCGCCACCTCGATGGCGTCGACGCCCGCATCGGCGAGCGCTTTGGTGATTTTCAGCACATGATCAATGCCGTACCGGTGCCTGATGGCGTGCATGCCGTCGCGCAGGGTGACATCCTGAATATACAGGCGTTTGGGCGTGGTGCGCGGGTTCACGCGGGCGCGCCCGCGAAACGGTGCGCGGCAATGCCCTCGGCGGTGCGCAGCGCAGCGGCCGTCATAATGTCGAGATTGCCGGCATAGGGCGGCAGATAATCGCCCGCGCCCTCGACCTCCAGAAAGATCGACGATTTGATGCCGGAAAATTCGCCATAGCCCGGAATGCGCACCGGATTATTGGCGCCGAAGCGTTCAAACTGCACTTCCTGCTTGAGCCGGTAGCCGGGCACATATTCCTGCACCTGCGCTACCATGGCCTTGACCGACGCGCTGATCGCCTCTGGCGCCGCATCCGCCGACAGGCAGAATATGGTATCGCGCATAATCAGCGGTGGTTCGGCGGGATTGAGAATGATAATGGCCTTGCCGCGCCCGGCGCCGCCCAGAACTTCCACAGCATGACGGGTGGTTTCGGTGAACTCATCAATATTGGCGCGGGTGCCGGGACCCGCCGACTTGCTGGCGACCGACGCGATGATTTCGCCATAATGCACCTTGGCGACGCGATTGACGGCAAACACCATTGGAATGGTCGCCTGTCCGCCGCAGGTCACCATATTGACATTCATGGCGTCGCGGTGCGCGGTGCCGTTCACCGCCGGAATGACATAGGGGCCGATGGCGGCAGGCGTCAGATCGATAATGACCTTTCCGGCCGCATTGCAGACATGCGCATGGCGCGCATGTGCGCTCGCCGAGGTGGCGTCAAAGACAATTTTAATGGCGGCAAACTCCGGCAGCGCGGCCAGCCCATCTATACCCTTATCAGTGGTGGCGATGCCGCGCGCCCGCGCCATGGCCAGACCTTCCGACTGCGGATCAATGCCCGCCACCGCCGTCACCTGCAGGGTTCTGGAATGGTTGATGATCTTGATCATCAGGTCGGCGCCGATATTGCCCGACCCGATAATGGCGCAACTGGTTTTACCCGGCATTTTATATCACTGTATTAGCCGCTGATGACGGCGCGGACGCTGCCCAGCCCCAGAACATGGGATTCGAAAACATCGCCGGCCGCAGCCGGAATGATGGCGCCCAGAGACCCGGTCAGGATCACGTCACCGGCGCGCAACGGCGTGCCGGCCTTAGCTGAACTTTCAGCAAGCCATTTCAGTCCCAGCAGAATATTGCCGACACTGGCGGCGGCGGCCCCCATCGTCGCCACCGTCCCATTGCGGTACATGGTCATGCTGCAGGCGTTCAGGTCGATATCGGTGATGCGGCGCGGGGCGGTGCCCAGCACGAACGCGCCGTTGGCGCCATTGTCCGCGATGATGTCGACGATGCCGAATTTCCAGTCCGCGATGCGGCTGTCGGCGACCTCGAAAGCGGGCACGGCATAATCAATCGCGGACATGATTTCCGCCAGGGTCAGGCGCGGGTGCTGCAGATCGCGTTCCAGGACAATGGCGATCTCGGCCTCCATCCGCGGCGAATTCAGCCGTGTACGGTCAATCACGCCATCCGACATGTCCACATCCGCATACAGCATGCCGTACATGGGATGGTCGACGCCCCATTGCTTCTGCAGGGCTTTCGCCGTCAGGCCGATCTTGCGCCCGACCAGCCTGCGGCCATTATCTAGCCAGTAGCGGTGGTTGGCCGTCTGGACAGCGTAGGCGCTTTCCAGATCGCCTTCGCCAAATGCACTGTGGATGGGGGCAATGGGCGTTCCCGGCGCATAGGCCGAGCGCAACTTTGCTGCCGTTTCTTCTATCATTGACATATCAGCCTTTCAGAAAGCCGGAGACGATACGGTTGAACTCGGGCGCCTTTTCCCATTGCGCCCAATGGCCGCAATTCGGGAACACATGCAGTTGCGCCTTGCGAATCCGGTTCAGCAGGAACAGCGACATATCGAGCGGGATCACCCGGTCTTCACGGCCCCAGATCAGCAGGACTTCATTTCTCAGAGAACCAAGATCTTCCTTCCACAGTTCTTCCAGCGGCATGCCCTTGCGCATGCGCAGCGGCGGGTTCTTGATGGTTTCGGGGTCTGTCGCCGCCTTGAATCGCTCCTGATACAATTCCTCGGTCAGCTCGGACTTGTCGACCACCATGATCTCGATGAAGTTTTTCAGCTTCTGCATGCTGGGGCCGTCGCCCTCGTAGAAGTTGAACAGATGCTTGATGCCTTCGGACGGCCACGGTGAAAACATTGGCACCGATCCTCCGGGCCCCATCAGCACCAGCCGCCCGGCGCGGTCCGGATAATCCAGCGCGAATTTCATCGCAGTGCCGCCGCCAAGAGAATTGCCGACAAAATGAATTTTATCGATCTTCAGTTCATCCAGCATGTTCTTTATGCATTCGGCGTAAAAACCGAACAGGCCAGTATCCGGGCGCTCCTTGCCGGTTTTCCCAAAGCCCGGAAGATCAATAATCAGACAGCGGAAATTTTTGGCCAGTTCATCCACGTTGCGGCGATAGTTGGACCAGCCAGTCGCGCCCGGCCCGCCGCCATGGATGAGCATCAGCGGCTCGCCGGAGCCTGCTTCATTATAGTGCATCCGCACCTTGCCCGCCTGGACGAACTTGCTTGTGTCTGATTCGGTGTACGCCATTTTAGTCTCCCTGCTGATGATATTTCTGTCTTTATCCGGCGCGCTTGTGGCCCCAGACGCTGCCTGAATTATGCTGGGTGACATGCCAGGTCGCGTCATCAATCACCCGCGCGCCCCAGCCATATTCCACGTCAAAGCCCGATGGGGTTTTCATATAGAACGACACCATGTGATCATTGGTGTGCTTGCCCAGATCCATACTCAGCTTGATGCCGCGCGATTTCACCAGATCATGGGTCGCGCCCACATCATCAAGGCTGTTCAGTTGCAGCATGAAATGGAACAGTTTCTTCGGCGTCTTCACCGGTGCCAGCGCGAGCGTGTGGTGGCGGGGGTTGCAGTGCATGAACACCAGATTGAGGCTGAACTTTGGCGCGACTTCCATGGTGATATAATCGCTGATCAGGAAACCCAGCAGGTTTTCATAAAAATTGCGCGACGCCTTGATGTCGGGCGCGGATAACACGGTATGGCCCAGCCCCTGCGCGCCGGTGAGAAATCCTGAAATCGGGCGGGCGGAATGAAACGGCTTTTCAAACTCCACCTTCGGCCCGTAAAAAATTTCGATACGCACCCCGGAAGGGTCCTTGCAGTGGATCATGTCCACCACCGCGCGGGCCTTTTTCTCTTCGTCACTGGCGCGGGTGACCTCAACGTCCCCCTTGGCCAGCCGGTCTTCTATGGTGTCCAGTTGCGCCCTGCCGGCGACCTCATAGCCATAGAAGGTGACGTCGTCCTCGCCCGTGGGGTACAGCATGAAACGGCGGCTCATCTCGTCCATGCGCAGCAGGGTGGCCCCATCGCTGCTTTCGCCGGCCACCATCAGGCCGAGCACATTGGCGGCGAAATCCTTCCAGGCAGCCATATCGCTGACCCCGATGCCGAGATAGCCAAAGCTGCCGATTTTCACATCCGATTGCTGCGACATTATTCTCTCCCTGCTGGCCGTTGTTTGTTAGGGGTCTTTCACCCCTTGGCTGCCAGTCTAATGGATATTCCACTCCCGCGCCATGTCTCTTGTCCATCAGGCATAGGCGCCGCCTTCAAGATCGACCAGTATGTCATCGCCTTCGCGTTTGACGGGATAATATTTCACGGCCTCGGTGGCCGGCGCGGCCGTGACCTTGCCGGTGCGGATGCAGAACCGCGCCATATGCAGCGTGCATTCAACCTGGCCGTCCTCGATATAGCCTTCGGCCAGCGACCAGTCGCTGTGGGTGCAGGTGTCGCCAATGGCGAAAAACTCTCCATCCAGATTGAAGACCGCAATGGGTTCCGGCCCCTGATCGACACGCAGTCCCATGTCCAGCGGCACATCCCCCGCCGCGCATAGTCTTGTAAATGCCATTCTGATATTCCTGTCTGTGATTATTTATAGTTCCAGGCCACGCCCTAAAAAAACATGCTGAGATTGTTGGAATGTATTGTGGCCTGATCCAGTATGATGTCGCGCTTGACAATTTCCCAGCCCAGCGGTGTGGTGGAGCGGCGGATCAAATCGGTGCGAGCGCCTACCAGATGATCGACCTGGCGTTCGAGCCGCGAGCGGTAAAGATGAAAATAGGAGTGCGTCACATAGGCGTCCGCCATATCAGAAGGGGCCGCGCGCACATTGCTGATCATGTGGCGGGTGCGCGAGGGCGGTTCCTCCGCCCAGGCCTGTCCGGTTTCCAGCCGTTTAATACGTAAATTGATGGTGGCCTTGGTGTCGTCGAACAGAAACGATTCATTGTCGCGCGAATATTCATGGTCGCGCTCCCGCGCCAGCCGGTTGAAGGTCAGCGGCATGCGGTAGCGCAGGTCTTCCGCCAGATGCGCATACCAGTCACGATAGCGCCGTTCGTCCAGAAGCGCGGCCTCGGCATAGAGAAACTGCTCCAGCTCCCATTGCAGTTGCGGGGTGATGACGGGCAGGGCGGGGATGCTTTTTCGCGTCTGTTTAGACATGCCGCTTACTCCGCTGCTTTGGCCGTGGCGCCTGCGGGATAGAGCGCAGCCCAGTCATCCGTGGTAATCATCTTGCCCCAATGGGCATAGAAACCGCGCGCCGCCTCTTCACCATAGACATAGCCCGTGACGCCTGGCCACATTGGGTCTCTGCCCGTATGGCCCTTTCCCATGGCGGAATTGAAATGCGACTGGCGTGATTTGAAACCGCGCAGGCCCCGCTGGATCATGACCCAGTTTTCGCCATCATCCTGTTCCAGAATGCCGCCTGCGCTAAACGTGCGCATAACGCCGGTGCGGTATTCTTCCTTTACGTCGGCGGGTGCATTTTTGTCCACAATGGTCAGCGCCCATACCTCAATCTCGTTCGGGCCGCGTGGATGCCAGGCGCGCAGGGTCTGCACGCCGGGCAGGAAGGAAAGCGTGGGAAATACATTCATATGCGCGGCGTTGATGCGGTCGGCGCGCACATCGCCCAGACGCTCGCGCGCGGCCTCGCGCGATTCACGCGCATAATAGGTGCCCGCGCGCTTCCCGATCAGGCCCATCAGCAGCCGGTCCTCGCGCTGTTCGACCGGAATGAATTTCTGCGGCCCGGTAAAAAAGCCGGTGCCATGTCCGCCCACGGTGGCGCGAAACTGGGTGCCCGTGTCCGGCCATTTCGCCATTTCTGGCGGCGCGCCGTCCGGTAATGCGGCAATGGTTGGGGAAATGTGGCTGATCGGCGCATGGTACATATCGCTGCAAAACTGTTCAGCGGCGAATTTCCAGTTGCATCCGATCACCCATTTGGTGACGCCGCCGATCACTTCGGTGCCGCCTTCCATGCGATCCAAAAACGCATCCATGTAGAATTTGGCTTCGCCCAGATAGGCGTCCAGGCTGGGGGCCGCATTGTCCCAGGTGGCGAAAATCAATCCCTTATAGGTTTCGACCTTGGCGGTCTGCACCGGGCCCCATTTGGATTTGTCGAGTTCATTGAAATAGGCTTCGGACTCGCGTGGCACGCTAACCAGATCGCCCGCTGTATTGTAGGCCCAGCCATGATAGGAGCAGGTGAAGCTGCGGGCATTGCCGGCATCCGCCCGGCACAGCTTCATGCCCCGATGCCGGCACTGGTTCAGGAAAACCCGGATCGACTTGTCCCGCTGGCGCACCACCAGAACCGGATCCTCGCCAATATAGGTGGCGAAAAAGTCGCCGGGATTTGGGATTTGCGCCTCGTGCGCCACGAAGATCCAGGCGCGCCCGAAAATGCGTTCCAGTTCAAGCTGATACAGTCTTTCATCGGTGTAAATGCGCGGGTCCAGGGTGCCGCGCTCCTCGTCCACCAGGCCCAAAACTTCCTGCCGCGTCCAGCCAGTGGGACCTGATAGGCCGGAAACCAGTTCGTCCGTGCCGCTCATGCCCTTAACTCCCTAGCAAATTTTGCCTCTTTGATATGCTACATATTAGCATACAATAGCCGTAGGTATAAACCAGCGAATATGGCTGTATTAAGGTATATGCCAGGAGCGAAATCATGATTGAAAAACAATCCAGTAACAGCCGCAGTCAGTATATTATTGATGATGGCAATTCCGGGCTGTTCAAAGTGGCCCGCAAGGCCTTTGTCGAGCAGGACGTATGGCAGCAGGAACAGGCACGGATTTTCGACCGCTGCTGGCTGTATCTTGGGCATGAATCCGAGGTCGCCTCGCCCAATGATTTTGTCACACGCGCGATTGCCGGGCGCAATCTGATTTTCAACCGGGACGCATCAGGCGAGGTCAACGCCTTTTATAATACCTGCACCCATCGCGGCGCCTTTGTGTGCCGTGAGGCGAAGGGCAGTTCCAAGCTCTTTCAGTGTTTCTATCATGGCTGGGTCTATTCCAGCGAGGGCAAGCTGATCGACCAGCCCGGCAAGACGGCCTATTGTGAAAATTTCAATCATGATGGCTCGTCCAATCTGGCGCGGGTAGAACGGCTGGAAAGCTATCGGGGCCTTTACTTCATCAATTTTGACCGCAACGCTGTTTCGCTGGACACTTATCTGGGCGAGGTGAGGGAATATATTGATCTGGTGATGGATCAGGCCGAAACCCGCATGGAAGTGGTGGGCGGCACCCAGGCCTACGCGATCGACGCCAACTGGAAGCTGCTGTGTGAAAACAGCATTGACGGCTATCACGCGGTGACCACGCACGCCACCTATCTGGATTATCTGTCCAACACGGCAGGCAGCATGACGAATTCGGATATGTGGGGGGCTGCGCGGCAATTCGGCGGCGGGCATGCGGCCATAGAATATTCCGCTCCCTGGGGCCGCCCTGTCGCACGGCATGTCGCCGCCTGGGGGGAAGAGGGTAAAAAGGACCTGGACGCGATTATGGCCCGGCTGAGCCAAAAATATGGCGAGGAACGGGCCCGCCGCATCGGTCTGCTGAACCGTAATATTCTGATTTTCCCCAATCTGGTGCTGAACGACATTATGGCGATAACGCTGCGCACCTTTTATCCGCTGTCGCCGGACCGCATGCATGTGAACGCCTGGGCGCTGGGGCCGCAGGAGGAAACCAGTGCAATGCGCGAACGCCGCCTGTTCAATTTCCTGGAATTTCTCGGTCCGGGCGGGTTCGCCACGCCCGATGATGTGGAGGCGCTGGAAATGTGCCAGCGCGGCTATAAAAATCTGCGCGCGGTGGCCTGGAATGACATCTCGAAGGGCATGACCCGCGAGGAACCCGGTACGTCTGATGAATTGCAGATGCGCGCTTTCTGGCGGCACTGGAACAGCCTGATGACAGCGCAGGAGGCGGCCGAATGAGCCAGGCAAGTTTAAGGGCGGCGAATAATCAATTACTGACCCGCCATGACTTTGAGGAATTTTTGTATACGGAGGCCGCGCTGATTGATGAATGGCGGCTGGATGAATGGCTGACGCTGTTTACCGATGATGCGCGCTATCTGGTGCCTTCCACCGACTGCACGGAGGATTCAACGCCCGCCGATTCGCTGTTCTATATCGCCGATGACCGTTTCCGGATGGGCGAACGGGTGAAGCGGCTGAAAAAGAAGGGCGCGCATGCGGAATGGCCGCATTCGAAGGTGCGCCACATGGTGCATAATGTCCGTATACGCAGCGTTGAGGGGGATACGTATGCCGTGACCTGCAATTTCGTGGTTTACCGCACCAAGAACGACGTCACCAACACCTATGTCGGCCACAATGAATACAAGTTTGCCGTGGGCGCGGATGGCCCGAAAATCAGGGAGAAGCGAGCGGTGCTGGATATGGATTCCATCCGTTCGGTCGGCAAGATCAGCATCATTCTTTAGGGGGAACCTTATGAAGAGGGTTGTCGCTATACTGGGATTGCTATCGCTTGCAGCCTGCGAGACTCCGGGAGAACGGGCAGCACAGGCTGCTCAGACGCTGAGAGCGAGAGAGACTCTAGCGAGATCGCCCAATGCATACTGCTAGATTTCAACGCGGATACACCAGAATTCAGTAATTGTAGATTGCAAATCCGGGCGATGGAGGAGCAGAAAAAAGATAATGCCCGCGCCCGATCTGACGCTAGGGTTAATGCTATTCTGGAAAGTCGCGCTGCTGCAGAAAGGGAGTCGAATCGAGAGTTCGAAAGGCTTAATCCTCGGCAGACAATGTGTCACACGAGCGGGAACACAACGACTTGTCGATAGGAAAATCAAAATTATGTAAGGGATTAAAGCGGGCGCTGCCCTTTTCTACTCATACCACGAGCGGTGATAATCAAGATTCTGGATCAGTGACAGAAAACTGGGAAAATTCAGATAATCATCTTCATCTGCAAGGCCGCTCTGTTTTGACAGTTCTCTATACTCGTCTGCTGTCGCTTTGCCGCTGTCAATCGCCGCAGGGCTTCCAATCTTGTAAATGAAGACAATATCGCCGCCTTTCCCAGCATCCCATCGCCATCCCTTTACATATTTGTCATTCCACACCACGCCGCCAATATCTGGCGGGGTGACATTGTCTCCACTGCTGTTTTTAAGCACCACACTCCTGCCTAGCGTGAACCATTCTGTGACAGCGAGACGGGCTCCATTGGGCAGTTGCACATAGCGATAGCGCTCCTCGACAAAGAAATAAATTATATACAGAATCGCAAGCGTGATAAAAATAGTACAAAACGCCATATACCATTGCCATAAACGGCGCATCGCGGTCCGCACCTTACTCATCTTCAGCCCATTGATAGCGGCTTTCGCTTTCGTCCAGTTTTGCTTCCGCATGGAATGCCGTTTGCCATTGATCCGTAATGGCGTACACCGCGCCGCCGCCATCTGTGATGTATCGGACAATTTCTCTGGTTGCTGCCGGATCGGATGTGCCCGCCAGTAAATACTGTCTGACGTCTACTGGGTCGGTATACTCATCTTCAAATAAATATTCGACGGCACCGTCAATCCGCATCAGACTACCTTTTCTTACCACATACCCCCTAAATTCACCTTTCACAGTAGATTCACCATAGGGAAAGGCGACCGCCCTGAAACTGTAGTGGTTTGAAAAAGGATAGGTAAAATAGCCGCTGCCAGATCTCCTGGCATTATCAATGATCTGTCTATTAACCCGATCGAATATTCCGGTCGCTCCCAAATGATAGGCATAGTGGTTGATGATATCCTGCAAATGCCCGATCTCAGATAAAGTAACGGCGCGTGGGTCTTTGAACGCATGCTCAACGAAATCGCGGATTTTCCATTTCGAGGTTGAATCATTCACAGTGCTGGTCAGCGCTTGATAAGCGAATTCACTCTCTCCACGCACATAAGGTTCCGCTGTGCACCGGCAATTATAATCCTCGCCCGGATGGCCGGTCGAAAGCGGACTGTCCCACGAAAAAATCCGTCCATTGTTCGCGGCGTGCAATGCGCGCACTTTATTGTCGCCCCGCGTCCGCCAGATATAATGCGTGGTGGGATGTTCCTGCAAAGCCGTCTTGAGTGACAGCTCGATGGGTGTGCCGCGCCGCAGATACAGATCGAACGCGTTGCGATAGACTTGCGTATGAATGATCTCCGGCTGCGCCATATCGATTTCCCATGGGCTGGATGGCTGATTCAACTGTATAGGAAAACTAGCCGATTGTAAAGAACAAAAGAGCAACATCTAGCCGGCCTGTGGTGCCAAACGCCAACCCGAACATGGTGGGTGACAATCAGTGAATCTTTACGCAAACTGCTCGCGTGCGATGCTGAAGGGAGATGATGATGGGCATGGATTTCAGATACAGGAAACTGGGCTATGTGGCGCTGACGGTTACGGACGTGGAAAAATCTGCCGCTTTTTACCAGGACATGGTGGGGCTTGACGCCGCCGGCGAGGGGCCGGGGGGCAGCAGGTTTTTCCGCTGCAGCAATGACCATCACAATGTCATCCTGTATCCGGGAACGGCGGGTGGTCTAAAGCGGATCGGCTGGCAGATGGAATCGGACGCCTCGCTGGATGCGGCCTTTGGGCATTTCGGCGATATCGGGCTGAAGCCGCAATGGCTTGACGCGGGAGAGCAGCAAGCGCTGAAACAGGGCCGGACTTTCCGGATGACCGAACCCAACACCGGGGCCACATTTGAATATTATGCCGATATATCGCAATTCATTCCGCCCTATTCGCGCAAAGTGACGAAAATCGCCCGGCTGGGGCATGTCGTGCTGACCGTGAAGGAATTCGCCAAGGCCCGTCAGTTTTTTACCGAACAGTTGAATTACCGCATCTCGGATTATATCCCCGGGGCCTTTGCCTTCATGCGCTGCTTTCCCAATCCGTTTCATCACAGTCTGGCGATTGGTCAGGGGACGGAGGACCGCCTGAACCATGTCAACTTCATGGTCACCGATATTGACGATGTGGGCAGGGCCAATATCAGGGCGCAGAAAATGCAGGTCCCCATTGTGTTCGGGCCGGGCCGTCACCCGCCATCGGACAGCATATTTCTGTATTATCTTGATCCCGATGAAATGACCGTCGAATTCAGTTTTGGCATGGAGGAGTTTCCGGAAGTCGGTCCGCGCGCGCCCCGCATGCTGGAGCCGAGCCTGGAAACCCTGGATTACTGGGGCGGTGCGCCAAGCCCTCGTTTTGGCGCCAAGGGCGTAATCGAAACCGTCGGATAAGGAAGAATTTATGAGCGGAGCACATAAGGGCCGTGTTGCCATTGTTACCGGCGCTGCGCAGGGGATCGGGCGCGCGATCGCGGTGCGGCTGGCGGCGGATGGGGCGAATTTAATGCTGGCCGATGTCAATGGCGACGTGCTGCAACAAGGCGCCGCGATTGTCGCTGCGGCGGGCAAGGTGGAAATCCTCACCCATGCCGGCGATCTTTCCCAGGAAGATGTAGTCAACGCCATGATGGCCGCCGCCATGAAAAAATGGGGCAAGGTGGATATTCTGGTGAACAATGCGGGCGGCGGCGTGATACGCCCGTTCCTGTCGCATACGCCGGAAACCCTGCGGCTGACGATTGACCGCAATCTGTGGACCGCGCTGTGGTGTTGCCGCGCCGCGCTGCCGCACATGCGGGCAGCAAAATACGGACGCATCGTCAGCATCGGCGCGGACAGCGTGCGTAACGGGCTGTGGGACCATGCCGCCTATAATGCAGCGAAAGGCGGCGTGCATGGCCTGACCACGGGTCTGGCGCGCGAATTCGCAGGCGATGGCATCACCGTCAACACGGTGGCCCCATGCGCGGTGGCGACCCCGCAACTCGAAGCCATGCTGGGCAAGAACATCCCGCTGGTGGACAAATTCATTGGCGTTATTCCGATGGGCCGGGCAGGCGACATGCGCGAAGTCGCGTCCGCCGTTAGCTATCTGGCCTCCGCCGAGGCCTCTTTCATCACCGGGCAGGTCGTCAGCGTCAATGGTGGCAGCACGATGCTTTAATTCGTCATTGCGAACGAAGTGAAGCAATCCAGGAGTAAACTGGCAAAGCTTTTATTTATGGCTCTGGACTGCCGCGTCGCGTCGCTCCTCGTAAAGACAAATTAGAGTAAGGAGTATTAATTCCATGAAAACAATAGATGTTCACGCGCATATTGTGCCGCGGGATTTTCCCGCCGATCCGTCGGGGGGATGGAATGACCGCTGGCCATGTATGCAGTGCGATGAGAAGGACCCGGCCAAAGCAAGTGTGATGATCGGCGGCAAGGTGTTCCGTCAGATCGATGACCGCTGCTGGAATGTCGACCGGCGTCTTGCCTCCATGGCCGAGGATGGCGTTGACATTCAGGTGCTGTCTCCCATGCCGGAACTGCTGTCCTACTGGTTCGACGTGAAGGAAACCGTGATCATGGGGCGTCACCTCGCGCAGACCCTGCGCAACATGATGGATGCGGCGCCCGCGCATTTTTACGGCCTGGGCATGGTGCCGTTACAGGACCCGGACCTTGCCGCCGAAGAACTGCTGGTGCTGAAACGCGATTACGGCCTGCAGGGGGTGCAGATTGGCACGCATATAATGGGCAGGGATCTGGGCGATCCCCGGTTCAAGGTGTTTTTCGCCGCGGCCCAGGAGCTGGGCATGGCTTTGTTCGTTCACGGACTTCAGCCGGTAGGCGAAGAGAGATGGGGTGCCAATCCTCTGATGGGCGGCATCCTTGGCTATCCGCTTGATAGCGCTATTGCCGCCGCCTCGCTGATCAACGGGCAGGTGATGCACGCCCATCCATCGCTGCGGCTGGGTTTCAGCCATGGCGGCGGGTCGGCGATGACGGTCATCAACCGCCTCCAGAAGGTGTGGAAAAGCGCGCCGCAACTGGCCGCCACCATGCCCGAGGCCCCGCTGGCCACCGCGCGCCGGTTTTATTTTGACACCCTGGTGTATGAGCCGGCGCTGCTGCGCGCGATCAAGGAGCTGTTCGGCGCGGACCAGCTGATGGTTGGGACGGATGACCCGTTCCCCATACGCCAGCAGAAGCCTGGAGATTTTTTACGGGAATGCGGTGTCAGCGAGGCCGAACTTCCTGGCATGCTAGGCGGCAATGCGCTGCGTTTTCTGGGGATAGGCGGCTAAATGCGCCTATTCGCACGACTGACTTCCTGAATTTTCCGATCTGGAGCGGGATAATTTTATATTGAATCACCCCGATCCCTGTGTCACCTGGGCCTGTCCCCGGGCTGGCCAAAGGCCAGCCCGGGGGGCACTTGTTGCGGGGTCCAGGGTACAATACGCAGGCTTATCCTTGTGGCCCCCTGCCAAGCGGCAGCCTTCTGGCGAAGGCTGGTGGACCCCGGAACCCGGCTACGCCTACGCCGTGGCGAGTAAATCCGGGGTGACAGACTGAGTGCGGGATATGCGCCAATCTGAACGGAAAACGATTTAGGCCACCGCCCCGGCCAGTTGCGCATATTTCCAGCCCTGCTCCGATAGCGGCCTTACCCGGTTGGCGCGTTCCAGCGCATGTTCGCTGGCCGCCGTGCCGTCACGCACCCGCCCCAGAATGCCCTGCAGAATGGCGGCGAGGCGGAAGAAATTATAGGCGAAATAGAAATCCAGATTTTCAATGCTTTTGCGCCCGCTCAGTTCGCAATAGCGTGCGGAGTATTCGCTCACGGTGGGAATTCCCAATGCGCGCAGTTCCGGTTCCGGCGTGGAGCCAAGATCGGAATCCGGGCTGCGCCACTGCATCAGATGATAGGTGAAATCCCCCAGCGGATGGCCGATGGTCGACAGTTCCCAGTCGAGCACCGCAATCAGCCGTGGTTCGGTAGGATGTACGACCGCGTTGTCGAGACGGAAATCGCCGTGCACCAGGCTGACCGAATCGTCCACCGGAATGTTTTTCGGCAGCCACTCCATCAGCCGGTTCATTTCCATGATGTCTTCGGTGACCGACGCCTGATACTGCCTCGTCCAGCGTGAAATCTGGCGCATGAAATAGTTGCCGGGGCTGCCGAAATCGCCCAGCCCGATGCCCTGATAGTCGACCTTGTGCAGATTGGCCATGAAGTTGACCTGGCTGTCGAAAATCTTGCTGCGGTCCTCCTTGCTGACCCCGGGCACCAGCGGTTCCCAGAACACCCGGCCTTCAACGCATTCCATGACGTAGAACATGGTGCCGATAATGCTTTCGTCCTCACACAGGCAAAAGGTGCGCGGCACCGGAATGTCGACTTTATTGAGCGCCGAGATGACCTTGTATTCGCGGTCCACCGCATGTGCGGATTTCAGCAATATGCCGGGCGGCTTGCGGCGCAGCACATAGGAGGTGCGCGGCGTGATCAGCTTATAGGTCGGGTTGGACTGGCCGCCCTTGAATTCCTCGATACGCAGCGGGCCCTCAAACCCCTGTACATGGGTTTGCATATAGGCCAGTAGCGCCTTCTCGTCCAGGCGATGCTTCGGATCCACTTCCTTGGTGCCGGCAAATTGTTCCTGTCTGGTAAGCTCAACCATGTTTCCCGTCCCTGATTATCTGTTATGCCGTTACATATAATTTCATGTTAGCTGCTTTGGCGCTCTCTTTCCAGTGCCCGCCACGCAATATCGCGGCGGCAGAAACCGCCCGGCCAGTTGACCAGGTCCACGGCGCCATAGGCGCGTTTCACGGCTTCGGTGATGCTGCCGCCGGTGGCGGTGACATTCAGCACCCGTCCGCCATTACTCAGCATCTGGTTGTCCCGCAGCACGGTGCCCGCGTGAAATATCTGCACACCGGGGACGCGGGCGGCGGCTTCCAGCCCCAGTATCGGCTCGCCTTTGGCATAGGAACCGGGATAGCCCCTGGCCGCCATGACTACACTGACGGCGGCTTCGTCCGACCAGCGTAATTGCAGGCCGCCGAGGTTTCCCGTTGCGGACGCCCACAGCGCCGCCAGCAGATCACTTTGCAGGCGCATCATCAGCACCTGGCATTCGGGATCGCCAAAGCGGCAATTATATTCAATCAGATAGGGGCCTTTACCCGTGATCATCAGCCCGGCGAACAGCACCCCGCGAAACGGGGTTCCCGCCCGCGCCATGGCGGTGACGGTGGGCATAATGATGCGGGACATGGTCAGGGCGCACATCGCATCCGTCATGACCGGGGCGGGGGAATAGGCCCCCATGCCCCCGGTATTGGGCCCCGTATCGCCATCGCCCGCCTGCTTGTGGTCCTGTGCGGTGGCCAGCGGCACGGCGTTTTCGCCATCCACCAGCACAAAGAAACTGGCTTCTTCACCGCGCAAAAATTCCTCCACGACCAGTTCGGCGCCGGCCGCGCCAAATTCTCCTCCGAAAATAGCGTCCACGGCGGTCTCCGCCTCGGCCAGCGTGGCGGCCACGGTGACGCCCTTGCCCGCCGCCAGGCCGTCCGCCTTGACCACGATGGGTGCGCCCTGTTGACGGATATAGGCCTTGGCGGTGTCCGCTTCGCGGAACCGTTGGTAGGCGGCGGTGGGGATAGTGTTGGCGGCGCACAGATCCTTGGTAAAGCCTTTCGATCCTTCCAGCCGCGCCGCCGCCGCCGTCGGGCCAAACGCCTTGATGCCCATTGCGTCCAGATGATCAACCAGCCCCGCCACCAGCGGCGCTTCGGGCCCGACAATGACAAATCCGATGTCATGCGCGCGCACAAAGGCCGTCACAGCGGCAAAATCCAGCGGGTCCGGATCCACACATTCCGCCAGCGCCGCAATGCCGCCATTGCCCGGCGCGCAATACAGCCGCTCCAGTTGCGGCGATTTGCGCAGGGCCCAGGCCAGCGCGTGCTCGCGCCCGCCCGACCCGATGAGTAAGACATTCATGCTTTATTTCCCAAAAACCGATCTGACTTGTATCATGGGGATCGCCAAGCCAAAAGCCCGGGGAAACAGAGTGAGTCTTTCGGATACAAACACCAACCTGCCCGAACTCAGCGTCAGTGAACTTTCCACGGCGCTGAAGCGGCTCGTGGAGGGTGAATTTGGCTTCGTGCGGGTGCGCGGCGAAATCTCTGGCTATACCCGCGCGGCCAGCGGGCACTGCTATCTGAGCCTGAAAGACGACCGGTCAGTGATTGATGCGGTGATGTGGAAAGGCACGTCGGGCGGCTTACGCTTCAAACCGGAAGACGGCATGGAAGTGGTGTGCAGCGGCAAACTGACCACCTATCCGGCGCGCTCCAAATATCAGCTGGTGATTGAGACCATGGCGCCCGCAGGTATTGGTGCGCTGCTGGCGCAGCTTGAGGAACGGCGCAAGAAGCTGGCGGCGGAGGGGCTGTTTAATGCGGTGCGCAAGCGCCCAATCCCCTGGCTGCCAGAGGTGATTGGCGTTGTCACATCGCCCACCGGCGCGGTGATCCGGGATATTCTGCACCGGCTGGCGGACCGTTTTCCGCGCCACGTATTGCTCTGGCCGGTGCTGGTGCAGGGCGAACAGGCGGCGGCCCAGGTGGCTGCGGCGATAGAAGGATTTAACCGCCTGAAACTGGGCGGCCCTGTGCCGCGCCCGGACGTGATCATTGTAGCGCGCGGCGGCGGCAGTATCGAAGATCTCTGGGCCTTCAATGAAGAGATTGTGGTGCGCGCCGCGGCGGCCAGCGCCATTCCGTTGATCAGTGCGGTGGGCCATGAAACGGATACGACGCTGATCGATTTTGCGTCCGACGTACGCGCGCCCACGCCGACCGCCGCTGCAGAAATAGCAGTGCCGGTGCGCAGCGACTTGCGCGCCCAGGTGCTGGATCTGGAACGCCGCCGCCTGGGGGCGCAGATGCGGCTGCTGCACGAACGCCGGGCCCGCCTGACCAGTGCGGCGCGCGGCCTGCCCCGGCTGACGGAGATACTTGGTTTGCCGCGCCAGCGCTTTGACGCAGTGGCTGAACGGCTGGCGCGTGCGCTGCTCAGTAATGCGCGCGCTGGAGAAACCCGGCTGGTGCGTGTGGCGGCGCGGCTGCGGGTGGGACTCATGCGGGACCATATTGAACGCGGCAGGCGCTTACTTTCTGAGGCCGGACGCCGCCTGCATGAAGGGGAACGGCGTCTGCTGCATGAAAATTCCATGCGGCTGGCAGGGCAGGGCCAGTTTCTGCGCTCGCTGTCGCATCAGGGGGTTCTGGCGCGCGGCTTTACCCTGTTGCGGGATGACGCCGGCAAGCCGGTTCGAAGGGCGTCGGATACCGCCCCGGGCATGGCCGTGGAAATCGAGTTTCAGGACGGGCGTCGCAATGCTACACTTGCGGGATCAAAAGCCGCCCCTGCCGCAGTTGAAAAGCTGGAGAAAAAACCCGCCGGCGATGGACAGGGCCGCCTGTTTTAATCCGGGCATCAGGATGCGCGACACGCATGGATGAAAAAAGCTTTTCCGGAAAACCTGGCGGACTGGCTCGTCTGCGGTATGATCTGTCGGACTATCAGGTTCTGACGCCGGGCAGCTTTGTGATCTGTGCGGTAACGGGAAAACCCATTCCGCTAGAAGAATTGCGCTACTGGAACCCCGTGCGCCAGGAGGCCTATTGCAGCGCGGCGGCGTCTACATTGCGCGAGGAGGAACTTAATCCCCCTCTGGCCAACGGCGGTGCAGCCACAGCCACTGAGCCGGATGCGCCCGGATGAAGGTTTCGAGACGGCGGTTGATTTCGATAACGCCTTCCCGAATGTCCTGCGCCCGGTCTGCGCCTCTGGAAATATAAAACGGCTCTTGCACCTCGATGACGAAATGCGCCCCATGGGTGCGGCGGATTGTGGCGAATACTATCGGGCAGCCATATCGCAAGGCAAGCTGGGCTGCCGCAGGCGGGCACATAGCGGGCCGGGAAAAGAACGGCGCTTCGACGCCGTCATTCATTTTCTGATCGGCCAGCATGGCCACAAACTTGCGCTCCTTAATCCAGTTTAACAGCATGCGCGCCCCCGCAGGCCCCTTTGGGGCCAGATGCGGCGTACCCGCTTCATTTCTCAATGCTGTGATAATTTCATCAGCCAACGGATTGCTTGCCGCGCGGTACACGGCCATAACGGGTACGTGATGGCGGACCAGCGCCAGCGCCAATAATTCCCAGTTGGCAAAATGGCCACTGACAAAAATCGCCCCTTGGCCAGCGGTAATCACCTGATCGACATATTGCATGCCCCTGATCTCCGCGTGGCTGCCGGGTTCATTGAACCGAAACTGGCCAAGATGGGCATATTCAAACGCGGTGCGCCCAAGATTGTCCCACATACTGGTGACGATCCCGTCGATTTCCGCTCCAGTTTTTTCTGGAAAGCAGGCGCGCAAATTTCGGACGGCGTGGCGTGTGACCCGAAGATGCGGGCCAATGGCGCGTCCAATGGCGCCTCCCATGGCGGACGCACGCTCCACTGACAGGCGGCGCAACAGGGCCATTAGCCCCCGCATCAGGGCGGCTTCCGCGGCGCGGCGCAGACGGCGGTAAGGGGTGGGCGCCTTCATGGACGTCTGCTTATCACATTCTGCAGGAGATGGCTTACTGCTGCTTCATCGCTAAAATGAATTTCCATGCCGATCGCCGTAATTTGTACGCGCGCGGCAGGAGGAAGCCGCACCCAGTCTTTTTCGGTCGTCACGGGGACGGCGTTGGCGCTGCTGGCGCATGAGAGAATCCGGTCAATCTCGTCATCTGTGAACGGATGATGATCCGAGAATGTCCGCACATCCACCAGATCACCGCCCGCCTGGCGCAGCATGGTAAAGAACTGGTTTGGCTCGCCAATGCCGCAGAACGCGTAGAGACGTTTTCCGTGAATCGCGGCGGGGTCACGCAATTGTTTCCGGGCGTGATAGAGCGGTTTACCAAAATCAGGAAGCTTCCCGCCATCTCCTACGATCAGTATGGCGTCCGCCCGTGCGATCCCGGCCGCCGCAGGTTCCCGCAATGGTCCCGAAGGCATCACCCAGCCATTTCCCAGACCCCGTTCGGCATCAATCAGCAGAAGTGATAAATCCTTATGCAGCGCCGGGTTCTGGTGTCCATCATCCATGATCAGCAGTTCGGCCCCCGCCTGAACGGCGGCCATGGCGCCGGCTTTCCGGGCACGCGCCACCCAGCAGGGTGCAGCCCCGGCCAGCAGCAGCGCTTCATCTCCCACGTCACCCGCATGGTGCAGATGCGGGTCTACACGGACGGGACCCGCCAGACGGCCGCCATATCCGCGCGTCAGAAAATGCGCACGGACGCCCATCTCCAGGAGCCGCTTCGCCAGCACCAGCGCCACTGGGGTTTTTCCCGTGCCTCCGGCAGTAAGATTGCCAACACAGATCACCGGAACCGGCGGGCGATAGGCATGTGAAAACCGTTGACGCAACCAGCCCGCGATCAGGTAGCACAAGGCAAACGGCGCCAGCAGGCGGGGCAAAAGGTAGCCCGGTTTTCCGTTTACGGAATACCAAAAGCCGGGCGTGCGCATCAGTTCACTTCCGGCAGGAGCGGGCCAATGGCGGCGGCGACATCCGCAAGCACCCTCTCGCAGCTTTTCAGGGTAAACGCCTTCGCGGCCTCGCCAAGTGATGCGGTCATCTGTCTGTCATGCATCAACATCGCTATTGCGTTGGCCAGCGTGACGTCATTTTCTATTTTGATCGCCGCTTCTGCATAGTGCAGGTCTGCGTAGATAGTTGAGAAGTTACCGGTATGCGGCCCATGCAGAATGGCGCAGCCCAGACGCGCCGGCTCCAGCGGATTTTGCCCGCCATGGGGCACGAGGCTGCCGCCCAGGAAAACAACGCTGGCCAAGCGGTAGATCAACCCCATTTCACCCATCGTATCAGCAAGATAGATGCCGGTTTCGCTGTTTGGGAGTTCGCCCATTGAGCGGCGCGCCACTTTCAACCCGGTTGCGGTGAGCCGAGAGGTAATCTGCGCTCCCCGCTCCGCATGGCGCGGCGCAACAATGCTGAGCAATCCCGGAAACTGGTCGCGCAATGTTTCATGTATTTTCCCGGCGGCCTCTTCTTCGCCTGCGTGTGTGCTGGCCGCCAGCCAGACGGGTCGCGCGGCAATGGCTGACGTGAGCCGGTTCAATTCGGCTTCATCCACACCCAGTGGCTCAGCGGCATGTTTCAGATCCCCCGCGCAAATCGCCTGAGCCACGCCAAGCTTGTGGAAATATTCCAGACTCTGCGTGTCGCGCGCCAAGACCACGGCAAAACTGCTCAGTAAACGCTGGAATGTCTGCGGCGCCGATCGCCAGCGCCTGTAGGAGCGGGTGGAGATACGACCGTTTACCAGGGCCATTGGTGTGCCGCGCGCGGCGGTTTCCAGAATCATATTTGGCCATAATTCTGATTCAATCCAGATAGCCATATCCGGAAGCCAATGGTCCAGGAAGGAACGTACCCAACTTACACGGTCGATGGGGACATATTGATGAATCACCTGTTCAGGCAATTGTTGGGCTAAAATGCGGCCGGAAGAAACCGTTCCGGTGGTGATCAGAATATGGATATCCGGTCTGACTTCACGCAGCTTGCACATCAAGGGAAGGGCCGAAAGCGCCTCGCCCACACTGGCGGCATGTATCCATATCAGCGGCCCGGGGGGCCGCGTTTCCAGGCATTGCCCTTTGCGCTCTGCAATGCGCCGCGGGTCTTCCTTGTCACTCAGGCTTCGCCGCCACAATAGCAGATTGATCAAGGGTGCGCCCAGGTGCGTCACAAGCCGGTAGAGGGCGATCATCCGCTTTCCTGCCCCTCGCCGGGATAACCGCACAGGGCGTCAGCCTCGGCCGTGATGCGGTTCATATCCTGCTCCAGCCGCCCGCGCGCTTCTTCCAGCATATCCGTGTTCGAATCCCGTGGCACATAATGCATGTTGCCCCACACGAACACACCCCGCGAAAAGGGGAGTGCAATCAAAAACCGGTCCCAGCTTGCGGCGTGGATGCGGTGCGTCGTTGCAAAGCTTACCGGGACAATGGGCGCGCCGGATAGCCGCGCTATCGAAAGCACCCCGTCATGTGCATTTTGGCGTGGTCCGCGCGGCCCGTCCGGTGTGACGCCCACATATTCACCGCGCGATAATTGCCGGACGAGGGTGCGCAGCGCGCCGCCACCGCCCTTATCCTGCTTGCCGGGTCTTGCGCTGGAGCCGCGCACGGATCGCAGATCGAAATGCGCAATGGTGCGCGCAATCAATTCACCGTCCGGATGTTGCGAAATCAGCATGTTCATTTTTCGCCCCCGCCGCCAGCAATAGGGCATCATCATCAGGCGGCCATGCCAGAAGGCCAGAATGAACGGCCTGTTGTCATCCCAGAGCGCGGCAGGCGTCGCGGCCCCCACAACGCGCCACCGCCCGGTCATCCAGACCAGCCGTATCAGTGCGGCAGCGGCCCAGCAGAGGCTGGCTCTGACAAAATCCCTGCGCATCAATTTCGAGAAAAATTTCATACAGCCGTGAGGGGCGCCCTGGCCGCACGCGTTCCCGCTTCTCCGGAAATCTCCGCATCATCAAACTGGCTGCGGCACAGTCCGGCGTAAACGCCGTCTTTCGCCAGCAGTTGCCGGTGGGACCCGGACTCCACAATGCGCCCGTCCACAATTACATAGATGCGATCGGCATCTATAATGGTGGACAGACGGTGTGCGATCACCAGTGACGTTCGCCCCTGCCGTAGCCTGGCCAGGGACCCCTGCACCTGCCGCTCCGAGTCCGTATCCAGAGAGGAAGTCGCCTCGTCGAGCAGAAGGATGGGGGCGTTTTTGAGCATCGCGCGGGCAACAGCCAGCCGCTGGCGCTGGCCGCCCGACAGCCGCATGCCAGCCTCCCCCACGATAGTCAGATATCCCTGCGGCAACGACATGATAAATTCATGTGCATCCGCCGCGCGCGCCGCCTCCTCGACATCCTTGCTGTCTGCTTCCGGCCGTCCGTAAGCAATATTGGCGCGCACCGTGTCATCAAACAGAAACGGCTCCTGCGTGACCAGCGCCATGGCGTTGCGCAAGGAGGCGATGGTCACCTTGCGGATATCCGCGCCATCTATGGTCACCCTGCCAGAGGACACATCGTAAAATCTCGCGAGGAGATTAAGCAGCGTGCTTTTGCCGGCGCCGCTCGGGCCGACCAGCGCCACGGTCTGGCCGGGGGCTATTTCCATGGTTATCCCGCGGAGCGCCTCGTCATCGTCCCCATAAGAGAAATGCACGTCCTCAAAGTGAATGCGGCCCTGCTGTACGCGCAGAGGCGTGGCGCCTGGCGCGTCCGTGATGGCCGGTTTGACATCCATTACGGAAAAACTGCGGGCGGCGGCGGCCAGACCTTCCTGCAGGGCAGTGCTCAGCGTGGCAAGGCTTTTCAGCGGCTGGTAGGCCAGCATCGCCGCGCCCAGGAACGCGGCGAAATGATTGATCTCCATGTTCTCGGACTGCGCCCTGACACCGGCGTAATAAATTGTGGCGGCGATCGCCACTCCTGTCAGCGCCTCGGTTATCGGCGCGGCGGCTGAACGCGCCCGTACGCCTCGCATAATAAAGTCCATCCGCCGGTTGATCGACTGGGTCACGCGCCTGATTTCGTGATTTTCCTGGCCGTAGGCCTTAACGACCCGGCTGCCCGCCAGGGTTTCCGACAGAAGCGTGGAGAGATTACCGGTTTCCTGCATGCCGCGATTTACGGATTTGCGCATCAGGCGCGACAGTTGACGCACAAATCCAACGACAACCGGTAATATGATAACCGCAATGCCGGTCATCACGGCATCCTGATAGACCATCACGCCGATAAGCAGCAGAAGTGTGAGCAGATCCTTCCCGAAACCTGTCAGGGAACGGCTTACTGCCTCGCGCATCAAAACGGCGTCATTCAGAAAATGCGAGATGATCTTGCCGCTGTGATATTGCCGGAGCCAGCTTGTGTCGGCCTTCATCAGATGTTCGAACATGCGTATCTGAATATCGGAGACAATACGCTGGCCGACATAGTTCATCTGGATATTTTCGCCATAGCTGGCGGCGGCTTTCAGGACCATTACGGCAACCACCGCGAGGGGGATCAGAACCAGCATGTCCGGCCTCTTTTCAAGAAACAGAAACTTGATAGCCGGATCGAGCAGTTGTGCGGTCATCGCCGTGGACGCCGCTGCAACCGCCATCAATAACAGCGCCAGAATAATGCGCCATAAATGCGGACGCATATAATCCAGCACCAGCCTGCGCATCAGGGTGGCGGCGCCTGCGCTGGAAAGGGCGTCGATTGGCGGCGTAAAATTTTGTGCGGCGCTATCGCTCACGGTAAATCACATTCATTGAGTCGGTCTCATACATAACATTTCATAGCGGTGTGCGGATAGTGGCGCGCAAACCGCCCAGTGGACTATGGGCCAGCTCAATGTCGCCGCCATGGCTTCGGGCCACATCCCTGGCGATGGCCAGCCCCAGGCCTACCCCTGCGCGATCCGGATTCCGGCTGTCGTCCAAGCGCTGGAACGGCAGGAACGCCTCTTCGTAATTTTCCGGCTGTATGCCGGGGCCATCGTCATCAATGGTGATCAGCACATGGTCTCCGGTCCGGCTGGCGCGAATTTCCACATGTTCTCCATGTGAATGCGCATTTTCCAGCAGATTGACAATGCACCGCTTGAAATTAGCCCGCCGCAGGGGAAGCACCAGGTCAGGCTCCGCCTGCGCCTTGATTACGGCTCCATTACGCGTAAATTCGGAGACAATTTCCTCGATAAGCTGACTGATGCTGGTCAGACTTTCGCTCTCGCCCGACTGACCGCCGGCAAACGCCAGATATTCATCCAGCATATACTGCATATCATGTATGTCCGCGCGCAGCGCCTCAATTTCCTCGCTTTCCGGCAGCATGGCGAGTTGCAGGTTCATTCGCGTCAGAGGGGTGCGCAGATCATGGCTGACCCCCGCCAGCATGAGTGTGCGCTGGGCGATCTGGCGGCCAATACGGTCCCGCATTTCCAGGAACGCGGCGGCGGCCTGGCGGACTTCCAGAGCACCTGCCACCTTGAATTCTGGAACATCGCGGCCCTTGCCGAAATCTTCCGCCGCCTGCGCGAGCAGCGCTATCGGACGCACCTGATTGCGCAGAAACACCACGGCCACGCTTAAAAGCACCAGAGAAGAGCCAAGCATCCAGAGAATGAATATATGCGCCGTTTGCGAGGTGACCCGGTTACGTGGCGTCAGAACACGCAACACTCCCCGGGGCATCTGGATACGAAGGTCCAGATAATCG
Source organism: Alphaproteobacteria bacterium (assembly GCA_009693835.1). GTDB lineage: Bacteria > Pseudomonadota > Alphaproteobacteria > UBA11222 > UBA11222 > UBA11222. The sequence continues at coordinate 7,304 of SHWM01000027.1, read as the reverse complement.
CCATAGGGATGCGCTCCTATCCAGAATTTCTCGGTAATCTGTTTCGCCAGTTCATCCTTCAGCGTTTCGATGGGCGAAAAATATGGCGCCCGTGGCGCAGGCGCGGGCATTTCCCCGCCGGGCAGAAAGGCCACCTCCAGTTGAAAGGTTCGCGCGGCCTGGGCGTTTATGGCCTGCATGTCCAAGCCATCCAGCGGGCCTGAATAGGTTTCCGCGAGCATGGCCACTTCGCCCGCCACCGCGCGCGACAGCCGCCGCGTCACCGTATCCCAATGCCGCTCAAAGAATATATAGGTGATGATCGCCTGCAACAGCACGACGGGGGCCACGACAATTAACAGGGACCGGGCAAACAGGCCTTTGGGAAACAGGTTCTTTAATGGCCAAGACTGGTTTAATCCGGCCAAAGCACATAGCCTTGACCGCGCACCGTCTGCAGATGCCGGGGTGCCCGCGGATCGGGTTCAAATTTACGCCGCAGGCGCGTGATCTGCACATCGACTGTGCGCTCCTGCGCATTGCCAGCCTGTTCGGAAAGTTTAATTCTGCTGACAGGCACGCCGGGCTGGGCTGCCAGGAGGCGCAACAGACCAAGTTCACCGGGCGCCAGCCTGATCAGCATATCTCCCTTGCGCAGATCGCCGCGCTCCAGATTGGCCTCCCATCCGCCCAGGCGAACGGTGCGCGGCGTTAGCTCAGGTCCGGCCGCTGCGCGGCGGAGCAGGGCCCGGATACGGAGTAACAATTCCTTGGGTTCAAATGGCTTGCCCAGATAGTCGTCGGCTCCCGCTTCGAGCCCGGCGATGCGCGCCGTGGTCTCTGACCGGGCAGACAAAAGCAGCACCGGCATTTCGGTATGGGAACGCAAATATTCCATCAGGGTCAGGCCGCTTTCGCCCGGCATCATGACATCCAGCACCGTCAGATCGAAGGCCAGACCGGTCATGCGGGCGCGCGCCTCGGCGGCGCTGGCCGCAAGAGTGACCCGGTAGCCATGCTCCACCAGAAATTTCTGCAGCAATTTGCGCAAGCGGGTGTCATCATCGACGATAAGAATATGGGGGATGTCGGCTTCGATATGTGCGTTACGCTCCATCACGCACGCTTATCCGCGCTTGATGGCGTCAAGAATGAATTTACGCTCTGATTCATTGATCAGATTTTCAAGCACGCGCAGATAACCCGCCACCGCCTCCGGCCCGGCAGTGGCGAATGCACGCCGCACCCGCACTTGTTGCGGCGCCGACAGCCGCTGCTCAAATTCCCGCCCTTTATCGGTGAGGAACAGCAAGCGCTGGCGGCGATCGCGTTTGCCGGGACGCTGCTCGACAAAGCCTTGCCGGAGGAGTTGTTTCAGAACCCGTCCAAGGCTCTGTTTGGTGATGTTCAGAATGGCCAGAAGCTGCGCCACATTTATGCCGGGATAGGCGCCGACAAAATGCATTATCCGGTGATGCGCCCGGCCATAGCCAGAACGCGCCAGGATAAGGTCGGGATCGCTCGTAAAGTCCCGGTAGGCGAAAAACAGCAGCTCTATGGCCTGGCGAATTCTGTCCTGTTCCCCGGAGGCCGGAGGTGGCAATTCGGCAGTTAAAATATTTATGTCAGTCATATTGACATATCATGCAAAGTTTGTTACAAATAAGCATGGTTTTACGAAATAATCGTTCGCTACGCCTGAAAATCACTTGTTTTAACCCCATTCTGGGTACTAGCTGCTTTTACCACGACTGGTTCGGACGCTAACTTACACTAATCCTCCAAATAGCGGAAATATGACGATGGCTGCGACTGCTCCCTTTGATGATCGTGACGGTGTGATCTGGTTCAATGGCAAGCTGGTGCCGTGGCGTGATGCGCGCATTCATGTGCTGACGCATGCGCTGCATTACGCTGATAGCGTGTTTGAAGGCGAGCGGGTGTATAGCGGGACGATTTTCAGACTGAAAGAACATACCGAGCGTCTGTTCAGATCGGCGGAATATCTGGGCTTTGAAATTCCCTATACGCCAGATCAGATCAACGCCGCCTGCATCGAAACGGTCAGCGCGCAAGGCTTTACCGACGCCTATGTGCGCCCCATTGCCTGGCGCGGCAGCGAAATGATGGGCGTGTCCGCGCAGGCGGCGCGGATCAATGTGGCCATCGCCGTGTGGGAATGGCCATCCTATTTTGACCCGGCCGAACGCGCGCGCGGCATCCGCATGGACATTTCGCGCTGGCGGCGCCCGTCGCCCGAGACCATACCGTGTTTTTCCAAGGCGGCGGGGCTGTATATGATCTGCACGCTGTCAAAACACGAGGCGGAAGCCAAAGGCTACGCCGATGCGCTGATGTATGATTATCGCGGGCTGGTGGCCGAAGCGACTGGGGCGAATATCTTCTTCGTGAAGGACGGCAAGCTGCATACGCCGAAGCCGGACTGCTTTCTCGATGGCATCACCCGCGGGAGCGTGATTGGCCTGGCGAAAAAGCGCCAGATCGACATTATCGAGCGCGCCATCCAGCCGGATGAAATGAGCGGATTTGAGCAGTGCTTCATCACCGGGACGGCGGCCGAGGTGACGCCCGTGTCGGAAATCGGCCCGCACAAATTCACCCCCGGCCAGATCACGCAAACCCTGATGGGCGATTACGACAAACTGATCCGGTCGAAATAGGCGGGAGATCAAGGAATTCTGAGATTATCTAAGGAATCCTGAGATTATCTTTTGAATGACAGAGGGTTCCCTGATCTCGCATTCCCAGATCGTCAAAACACCCCACCCGGCTTCCAATAGCGTCGCGCGCGTCAAGGCGTCTCTGGTTTTGTTACGGGCGATTTTTATCAACCAGTAATCGCGATTTTCTTTTGGCGTTCGTGCGCCCCGGCGGCACTCATGGCCGTGCCAGAAACAACCATTTACAAAGGTGATCTTGCGTCTGGATGGGAAAACCAGATCGGGTTTGCCAGGAAGGCCCTTGCGGTGCAGACGGCAGCGATAGCCCATCGCGTGGGTTATTCGCCGCACCGTCATTTCCGGTGAGGTGTCTTTGCTTTTCACCGCCTGCATGGTGCGGCGCCGCACCAGATCAGTCATTCACCTTCCTCATCTGAGCCCAGTCCCAGCATTACGGAGTGGTATTTCGACAACCGAGAAAAATGCGCATCCATTGCGGCAGCTATCTGGTTGGAATTTTTAACGACGAGAAAATGACCGACGATTTGCGCGTAGTGGTCCGCTTGACGCGGCAAACGGAGGTCTATGGTCATTTTTTCAGTAATCTCTTCATCGCTCATAACCTGTATTATTCTCGATGGTTCGGGAACGTGCGCTGCTGAAACTAATTGTAATGGAATTGTGCCATTCATCGGGCGTGAACGTGGATTGAAGTGATGAAAAAGCGCTGCCTCAAGCTGGTTCATTTCGGCCTTATCCATCACTGGATATTCCCAAACGAAAGCAATTTCCCAAACATCGATTTGCCGATTTGCAATTACGTCTGAGCGGGCGGAAGTGAGATGACGTTGAACGCGTTGTCTGATCCCATCACTTGACTGTCCAACGTAGACGGGAACGTTGTCTAGATCGCAGAGCGCGTATACGCCTATCTGCGATGTCAGTGTTCTTACGGCCTTTCTCATAAATGCGAACCCATTTGCCATGTCATGCGGCGCTCCGTAAACGGTTGGATCGAGGCAACAATATAGGCTCAAAAATATGCTCTGCCAGATGCCGCACCACAGGCACGACAACGCCGTCGCCTGTCAGATGATACGCCTCGTTATAATTCGTAGGCAGTTCGTATTCGTCCGGAAGTCCCATGAGGCGGGCTGTTTCACGGCTTGATATCAAGCGCGATTTTACGGCGTTTCCCTTTATAACTATAATAAGTTGTCGGCTGGACCCGCCGCCGGGCGTCCGCAGGCAGCCAGCAATATTATCAAATCTGACTTCCGCGCGCTGCACCTTACGCCCGTTTTCATCAGGCCGCGTGCGTTTGTATATGGTTCCCATAACGCGGCCATTAGCCACTTTCGCCTTCTCAAGCTTTGCAATGTTCGCAGGACTCATCATGGCAAGTAATTGCTGCGTTTCATCAGTGCTATGCCAGTGTACGCCTGAAGGCCGCTCTTCGATAATATCCTCGAAACAGGTATTTCGCGTCTGTGGCGTCGGCATAGTCCACCATATCCAGTTTTTCTTTGTTGGGGGCGGCAATTCTCCATACGCCTTTCCAAGCGCATTGGTGTGCCACAGGGGAGATGGGCCATGGCCAATCAGGTCCGGCGGCAGGTCGACGTCATTGCGCACCGCAATGATAAACAAACGCGGGCGGGACTGAGGCACGAATAGCGCAGCATCAATAATAACGGCGCAGCAGCGAGAGCCGGACTTCTCAAACGACGTACAGATTGCGGCAAAATCCTTGCCTCCATGTGAGGTAAGCGTTCCGCAGACATTTTCGATGGTAATAATCCGGGGTGCGCGTCCCTCTTTGCCAAGCGGGCCCAAGCCCCATCCGGGCCATGCCACCGCCGGCAAAAAACTCATAAAAACCAAACATGGTCGTATGATTGGCACGGCGCCCGGTTAGCGTCAATCCTTAATGTACTCATTTTGTTCTATTCGGTTGTAATGGTTTTATTGCCATTGTCCAGTGGATAGACCGGATTCGAAATTTCATGTTCTGCTCACCCCTTTTCCCAGCGTCCGGCGGCTTCGTCGTCGCTGTCGCGGGCGGCGACCCAGCTTTCCGCGCCGCCGTCGCTTTCGAGTTTCCAGAACGGGGCTTTGGTTTTCAGCCAGTCGACCAGGAACTCTGCGGCCTCGAACGCCGCCTGCCGGTGCGCCGAGGCGGTCACCACCGCCATGATCTGTTCGCCCGGCAACAGCCGCCCGTAGCGGTGAATGATCAGTGATGCGCTCAGCGGCCAGCGCGCGCCGGCGTCACGCTCGATCGCCGATAATTGTTTCTCCGTCATACCGGGATAATGCTCCAAGGTCATCGCGGCGACCTTTGCGCCATCCGACACGTCGCGGACCAGTCCGATAAAACTGACGACCCCGCCAATATCGGTTCTGCCTCTGGTCAGCGCGGCGATCTCGGCCGCCAGATTAAAATCCTGCTCCTGCACCTTGATCATTCGGGCCTCCGGTCCACTGGCGCTACTCCGCCGCCGGTCACCGGCGGAAAGAAGGCCACTTCGTCTTCCTGCCGGATGGGCGCGTCAAAGGCGGCATGTTCCTGGTTCACGGCGGCGCGCAATGCTTTCAGATCCCCGAAAGCCGCGGCATAACCCGGCCCCCGCCCGCGCAGCCATTCGACCAGATCAAGCACCGTCTTGACGCTATCAGGTGGCGTCGCGTCCTCTTCCGCTATGCCGGTGCGCTGGCGCACCCAGGCGAAATATAGAAGCTTCATGCCGTTATATCCCCGCCTGTATCATTGGCGTGCCGCAACCCGGCGCGCAGATAATCATAGCCGGTATAAAGCGTCAGGATCGCGGCAATCCACAGTCCGAAGATTCCGATTTCATGGTTCATCGGCACGGCCTTGTCGCCGGCCGTTCCGGCCAGCAGAAAGCCCAGCGCCAGCATCTGGCCGGCGGTTTTCCATTTGGCCAGTCTGGAAACCGGGACGCTGACTTTTAGCCCCGCCAGAAACTCGCGCAGGCCCGACACCAGAAATTCCCGGCAGAGGATAATCACCGCCGGCAGCACCGTCAGCCCGTCTATGCGCCTGGAAAAGACCAGCATTACAATCGCGGCGCCGACCAGAAGCTTGTCGGCGATCGGGTCGAGCATGGCGCCCAGTTTGGACTGCTGGCGCATGGAACGGGCAAGATAGCCGTCCAGAAAATCCGTCACCCCTGCCGTCACGAAAATTCCCAGCGCCAGCCAGTCGGCTGCATCGCCCGGAAAATAAAATGTCATCACCAGAAGCGGTATCAGCGCGATCCTGCCATAGGTCAGGCTGTTGGGCAGATTGCGCGGCATGGGCCGAATCCTGAGGGTTTCAATTCAGACATCATACACAGACTGGGGCGATGCGCCTATCCATCGTGAAAATGCGCATAAATCTGTTTGGCCATGGCGGTGCTGATGCCCGCCACCGCCTCAAGGTCGCTCAGCCCCGCCCTGGACACGGCGCGCGCCGATCCAAAATGATTGAGCAGCGCGCGTTTGCGGCGCGGGCCAATGCCCGCCAGTTCGTCCAGCGGGGAGGATGTGGCCGAACGGGAACGGCTGTCCCTGTGCGCGCCAATCGCGAAGCGATGCGCCTCGTCGCGCAGCCGCTGCAGAAAATACAGTATCGGATCGCGCGGCTCCAGGCTGCGCACCGGCTGGCCGGGCACATGAAACTGTTCGCGCCCGGCATTGCGGTCCGGGCCCTTGGAAATCGCCACCAGTGGCACGGTGGTGATCTCCAGTTGCCGGAGCACCTCAACGGCTGTGGAAAGTTGACCCGCGCCGCCGTCAATCAGCAACAGATCCGGCCAGTGGCCATTTTCCTCGCGCGGGCCTTCCTTCAGCAGCCGGGAAAAGCGCCGTTCCAGGACTTCGCGCAGCATGCCAAAATCATCACCCGGGGTGAGTTCCTGACTGCGGATATTGAACTTGCGATACTGGCCTTTTTCAAAACCCAGCGGTCCGGCAACAATCATCGCGCCCACGGCGTTGGTTCCCTGAATATGGCTGTTGTCATAGACCTCGATGCGGCGGGGCGGGGCCGCAAGGTTGAAGGCCGACGCCACCCCCTCAAGAAGATTGTTCTGGGATGCGGACTCGGCTAACCGGCGCTGCAGCGCCTCGCTGGCGTTTTTCAGCGCATGCTGCACCATTTCATATTTTTCGCCGCGCCTGGGAACGGCCAGCTCAATTTTATGGCCGGAACGCAAAGACAGCGCCTCGGCAATCAGCGCCGAGCCTTCGGCTTCATGCGACAGCAGCACAAGCTTCGGCACAGGCTTGTTGTCGTAAAATTGCACGATGAACGGGCCCAGTATTTCTTCGGCGCTGAGTGTTTTATCGGCGCGCGGAAAATAGGCGCGGTTGCCCCAATTCTGGCCGGCACGGAAAAAGAACACCTGAATGCAGGTTTGTCCGCCGTCCTGATGCGCCGCAAATACGTCCGCTTCTAGCAACCCCTGCGGATTGATGCCCTGGTGCGCCTGTACGGCGCTCATGGCGCGGATGCGGTCACGAAAAGTCGCCGCGCGCTCAAAATCCATTGCGTCCGACGCCTGTTCCATCGCCGCTGTTAACCCGGCCCGCACTTCCGCACCGCCACCCGCGAGAAAGTCGCGCGCCTGTGCTACT
>SHWM01000108.1 GCA_009693835.1 Alphaproteobacteria bacterium | reverse complement strand
ACGATATTTCCGGCATCGGCCAAACCCAGGCGGCGCACGATTTATGCGCGAATATTCCGGCCTCAAAAAAGATGGATTACGTGCAGGCCGGGGTGGGCCATTACGGCGTTTTCAATGGCCGCAGGTGGAAATCCGAGATAGCGCCGCGCGTAAGCGATTTTATCCGTACACATCCTATCGCGGACTGATCCCGGCCGCAGACACCGTGATTTCCGCCTATGGCGGAAAGCGGCTAAAATATCCTATCTATTTGAAAACGCTTAATAATTAAGTGACGATGGCGCGTCCGTGGACGCCCGCCCGCTGTCAGGCTTTATCTGCCCTGAAAGTTTAATAATTTTTGAATCCCGGCGGCATTTGTGGCACACTGACTGCTCTATACCGGTAGTCGCTTCTCAGCCAAATATTTGGACAATTATACAGTCTGGCCAGGCCGCTAGCACAACCGGTGCGTGTATAACGCTGTTAGTAACCCGTGAGCAGAACTCCCGATCCGGTTATTCTACCCTTTCGGGTCCTTGCTCCATCAGAAATGAAAAAAATATCATGAGAAGGCCTGTCGAGACTTTCACTGTAGAATTAAATAAAGGAAGTGTTGATTTAACCATACTTCGCAACCCGCGGGCGCGCCGCATGACCCTGCGGGTGGATCCAAAGCCGGGCGCTGCTACACTGGTGGCGCCGCCTTTCCTGGACACACGAACGGCCATGCGGTTTGTGCGTGAAAACGCCGACTGGCTGACGGAAAAGCTTTCCCAGCAAAGCATTCCGGTCCCTTTTGCGAATGGATCAGAAATCCCCTTTCGCGGCAAACTGCACCGGATAGAAGGGTTGCGCACGGTGCGCGGGCTGGTTGTGCGCCGTAGTCAGACTCTTTATGTGCCTGGTGGACGAGATCATTTGCCACGCCGCCTCACGGACTGGCTGAAGGAAGAGGCGCGTGTCGCCCTGACGGCTGCGGCGACGGAACACGCCGTGGCGCTGGGCGGCAACCTGGCGCGGATAACCGTGCGGGATCAGAAAAGCCGGTGGGGTTCCTGTTCCCCCGATGGCAATATTTCCTTTTCGTGGCGGCTGATTCTGGCGCCGCCAGTCATATTGGATTATGTGGCGGCGCATGAGGCGGCGCATCTGGTGCAGATGAACCATAGCCGCGCTTTCTGGAAACTTGTGGCCAAGCGTGTCAGAGACCCGAAAGCCGCTACCGAATGGCTGCGTGTCAATGGGCCTGATCTGCACCGCTACGGCGCCAATCATTAAAGATGCCAATCATTAAAGATGCCAGTCATTAAAGATGAATGAGTCCCCGGCCAGACCGTTCTTTCATCGGACGGACTGGCCGTAAATCCAAACCAGACGGCGCGCTTTCGGGCCGGGCTAGTCGCTGCCCTTCAGGGTGCGCCAGAAACGTGAAATCAGATCCTGCACCGGCTGGGCAATCCGTTTCCCGCTAAGCAAGGCGGGCGCGGGTTCCGGCGCCAGCGCCTTGTTCATGAAAATTTTCCAGTTCCGCGCGGGTAGCCCGCCGCCGGTAACGGCTTTCATAGCGCCGCCATCATCATTTCCGAACCATATGCCGGTGATAAGGTCTCCCGAATAGCCGATGAACCAGCCATCCCGATAATCCTGACTGGTGCCGGTTTTACCTGCGGCGGAGTGGTTCGCCAAGGCGGCCGCCCTTCCGGTGCCGTTTCTCAGCGCGTAGGTCAGCATGTCATTCATCTGCGCACTGACCGTATCATCAAGAATTTGAGGCCGGAAATCATGCTGACGCCGGTACAGCACATCACCTGTGGCCGTGCGCACCTCCAGAATGCCATAGGGCGGAACGGCGTACCCGCCATTTGCAAACGGGGCATAGGCTGCCGTCAATTCCAGCAGGGTGACCTCTGATACGCCCAGCGCCACAGCCGGGGTGGGCGTCAGTTCGGAAACAATGCCCATGCGATGCGCGGTTCGGATGACGCGCTCACGGCCCGACATCTCGGCCAGCTTCACCGCAACCGTATTGATGGATTCGGCCAGCGCCACGCGCAGAGAAACCTCACCGCGATATTGCTTGTTGAAATTTTTTGGGCTCCAGTTTTTGAGGACGATTGGCGAATCCCGCACGATGCTGTCCGGGTACAGCCCCTGTTCCAGGGCGGTGACGTAAATAAAGGGTTTGAATGCTGAACCGGGCTGGCGCCTGGCCTGTGTCGCGCGGTTAAACTGGCTTTGCCCATAGGCGCGCCCGCCCACCATGGCCCGCACGGCGCCGTCCGGGCCAAGCGCCAGCAGGGCGCCCTGTCCTACGCGCAACCGGGCGCCGTCCTGCGCGATGGCGTGCGTGATGGTCTGTCCAGCCGCGGCCTGAACGCGCGCATCCAGACTGCTGACGATGACGACATCCCCTTCGGGCCGGCCGATATAATCGGGCAACTGGTCCAGTATCCAGTCAATGAAATACTGGCTGTCCTGGCTATTGCCGATACCGGCAAAGCTAAGCGGATGGGAAAGCGCTACGGCCTGTTCGCGCGGGGTTAGGTAGCCGGCCTCGACCATGTTCTCCAACACCTGTTGCTGCCGCTGGCGGGCAAGTGCCGGGTCATTGATGGGGCTGTAACGGCTGGGCGCCTTCAGCAGCCCCGCCAGCATGGCGCATTCCGGCAGGCTCAGTTCACTGACTTTCTTCCCGAAATATTTTTGTGCGGCGGCTGCAATGCCATAGCTGCCGCTGCCCAGATAAACCCGGTTAAGATAGAGTTCGAGAATTTCGTTCTTGCTGAATTTGTGTTCCAGCCACAGCGCCAGCAATAATTCCTGCGCCTTGCGCCGCAGGCTCCTCTCAGGCGTCAGGAAAATATTCTTGGCGGCCTGCTGGGTAATCGTGCTGCCACCCTGAACGACATGCCCGGCCCACAGATTGGCCGCCATGGCGCGGGCCAGGCCATAGGGATCAATGCCGCCATGTTCATAAAAACGCCGGTCTTCGGTGGCAATCACCGCCTGTAACAGATGACGCGGTATCTCGTGCAGCGAGAGGCTTTCCCCCACCGTGTCGCCCCGGCTGCCAATTACTGCGCCGTCCCGGCCGAGAATGGTGATGCCCGAACTCATCCGGGTTTTGTGGAGCGAATTGGTGTCCGGCAAATCATAGGCGTACAGGGCCATCAACCCCGCCACGCCGACGAGCGCCCATAGTCCGCCAACCAGCGTCCAGTACAGGCTTTTCCCGATCAGGGAGGTCCGATGATTTTCCTCGCGCATCTCATCATCCGTGGCGTGATATTGTCACGCCGTTACAAAGCCATTAATTTGTCGAAAGCATGGCGCATAAGATAGCGCCAGCGGACAGGCGCCATAAGCGGTGTTTTGATTCGGCGATATTGTGCCGCCAACTTCGCCAGCATCCGCGACATTGTGGGCGGGCGTTCCGGCGCTTATGAACAGGTGCTGAAGGATGGCCGTAACCGGGCGCTCGAGGATATGCTTCAAGAAGCCGAAAAACTGGGCGCCAATGCCGTCATTGACGTGGATATTGATTACGAGTCCTTGGGCGCCAAGGGCAGTATGCTGATGGTCAGCGTCACCGGCACGGCTGTGCGGCTGGAATAGATTGGCGCCCGGCCAGATCAGCGGGAGTATCTGGCGGGGCAAATCTGATCAGTACATGATCACCGAACGCGCGCCTTCGGCCCGTCCCATTTCGTCAAAGGCCCGATTGATATCCTCCAGCCGGATACGCTTGGTGATCATCTCATCGAGCTTTAACTGCCCATCCAGATACCAGTCGACAAAGCGGGGAATATCCCGCTTGGGATGCGCCGAACCATAGCCCGAACCCTTGATGCGCTTTTCGCCCAGGATACCAGCCATGCCCAGTTTTATCTTCGACTTCTGGTCTGGCATGCCAACGATAATGGCGCGGCCTGCCGGGCGGATCATGCTCCAGGTCTGCTCGATGGTGTCCACGCGGCCCAGCGCCTCAAAGGCGTAATGCACGCCCAGGCCGCCGGTTAGCGCCCGGACCTGTTTGATCGGGCCATCGGGCGCGAACGGATCGACACCATGGGTTGCCCCGACAGACATGGCGAGTTCACGTTTTTCGGCCATCGGATCCACGGCGATAATGGTGGCGGCGCCATTAATGCGCGCGCCCTGAATGATCGAGAGGCCAACACCGCCGCAGCCGATGACCGCGACCGAAGATCCCTTGTGCACCCCGGCTGTATTGATGGCGGCGCCAACGCCGGTGGTTACGCCGCAGCCAATCAGGCAAACGGTTTCCAGAGGGGCGTTATTCCCGACCTTGACGGCCGATCCTTCCGGGATGACCGAATATTCAGAAAATGTGCCCAGGCCGGCCATGTGGTAAACCGGTTTGCCGTTTTTGCTGAAGCGGGTTTCACCATTGAGCATCCGGCCGGTCGCCATCAGCTTGCCCATCTGGCTGCACATATAGGGTTTGTTTTCCTTGCACATCCAGCATGTACCGCAACTGGGCGTTAGCACTGCAATCACATGATCGCCGGGCTTCAGGCTGGTGACGCCAGGCCCAACGGCCTCGACGATGCCGGCCCCCTCATGGCCGAGCACCATCGGCACCTTTCCGCCTAATACTCCGTGCACGACCGAATAGTCGGAATGGCAGATGCCGCTGGCGGTGTATTTAATCAGCACTTCGCCTTCTTTCGGCCCCTCAAGATCCAAAACTTCGACGACCAGAGGCTTGTTGGCCTCATACATTACGGCTGCTTTGGTTTTCATTTTAATTCTCCCGATCAATCGTACATGATGACGGAACGTGCACCTTCGCCGCGTCCCATTTCTTCAAACGCCTGATTGACGTCTTCAAGACGTATGCGCTTGGTGATCATTTCATCGAGCTTCAGATCGCCCTTCATATACCAGTCCACGAACAGGGGCAGGTCGCGCTTGGGGCGTGACGAACCATAGACCGAACCACGGAATTCCTTTTCCGCAAACAGGCTGGCAACCGGAAGTTCGTATACTTCCTTCAGGTTCGGGATGCCGACGATAACGGCCTGGCCAGTTGGACGCAGGATCGAATAGGCGTCATTGATGGTGCGCATCGTTCCCAGCGCCTCAAACGCGAAATGCACGCCCTTGCCGGTGATTTCCCTGATGCGCTGCTCAAGATTTTCCTTGAACGGATCAATGGTGTGGGTGGCGCCAAGCGACATCGCCAGATCGCGTTTTTCCTGCACCGGATCGACGGCAATCAGCGGATTGGCCCCCTTGATACGTGCGCCCTGCAGGATCGAGAGGCCCACGCCGCCGCAGCCGATCACGGCGACCCCATCACCGGGATGAATATCGACGGTGTTGACCGCCGCGCCAGTGCCCGTGGTGACGCCGCACCCAATCAGGCAGACAGTGCCAAGAGGGGCGTCATCGCGCACCTTGATGGCGGAACCGGCGGGGATCACCATCTTTTCCGCAAAAGACGCGATGGCGTTGAGCTGACGGATTACTTCTTTGCCGTTGCGAAGCCGTGTAGTGCCGTCCGGCATGCTGCCGGAGGACATGGTCTTGGTCATTTCACTGCAGATATATTCACGGCCTTCCAGGCACATGGGACAGACGCCGCAACTGGGTGACAGCGAACAGATGACGTGATCGCCAATTTTGAGGCCGGTCACTCCGGGACCAATTGCCTCGATTATGCCGGCGCCTTCATGGCCCAGCACGATGGGCATGGGCGATCGCAGCACGCCATGCGCCACAGAATAATCGCTATGGCATATCCCGCTGGCGACGGTGCGTATCAGCACCTCATTTTCCCCAGGCGGTAAAATTTCGATATCCTCGATGGTCAGCGGTTCGCCAACCTTGCGCAGCACGGCTGCTTTCATAAACGGATACTCCCTGTCTGCAATGGCATGCGGCGGGCCCGCACTGCGAAATTCCGATTGGCCCGATTATGCCGCAAAGGGCCCGGGAAGTGCGATTTTTTTTCTGATGCGGCCCGCAAAAAGAAACCGCCTCTTCCGGAACCTGACAGGTCCGGAAGAGGCGGCGGCCGTTCAGCCTTTTAACCCGATATTTTCAGGCAGCAGCGCCATTGCGCAGCAGGCGGCCTGGCAATTTGCCGTTGACCACATCCAGCGCATTGACATTATTTTCACGCAGCAGCGCGCCATTGACGATCACTGCATCAATACCGGTGGCGTCTGAAATCAGGCGCTCTTCGCCGGCAGGCAGATCATTGACGCGCCTCAGCGGGCCTGCGCCAACTGTTTCCATGTCGATGACCACGACATCGGCGGGACG
>SHWM01000107.1 GCA_009693835.1 Alphaproteobacteria bacterium | reverse complement strand
CAGGGGGGACATGCCAACGAAGACGCCCTGCTGGCCAGTTGTTACCGCGCCTGTTTTCTATTGGCCGGACAGCACGGCATAGGCTCGATTGCCTTTCCGGCCATCAGCACCGGCATATATGGATTTCCACCCGCCCGCGCCGCCCATATTGCCGCCACCCAGACAAAAGCCTATCTTGAAGGCGGCGGCGGATTGCGGCGCATCCTGTTTGTGGCTTTCGGTGCGGGAGACAAGGCCATATTGGAAAGCGCTTTCGAGGACGTATTCAAAACGGGCCGGGGAAATTAGAAAGGTGAACCATGGCTGGACCGCAACTCGCTGAATCACGTGAACTTTTGAAACTCTGGCAGCGTTTCCGGGGCGGCAAACGCATGCCCGATCAGGATGATGCGCGCCTGGAAGAACTGGCGGACCTGCTGCCGCATATTTACGTGCTGGATATTGAATCGGATCAACGCTTTATCTGGTCCTATTGCGGCGCCTATTACCGCGAACGGTTCCATGGACTGGATTTTACCGGACGAAACATCCTGGACCTACCGCATCCCTTCTATCAGGAAAGGCTGGTCCAGCGGATCCGGACCATCTTCGAGTTTGGTTATGCGGGATGTACCCATACCATAGTGTTGACCACGGACCGACGCATGAAAAAGACAGAGAATATGGCCTTCCCCATTGAAAAAAGGCCTGGCGGCGTCCGGCAGGCCTATATTGCCTTATATTATACAGATGGTCCCGATGCGACCGCCTCTCATGATCGTGGTATGAATGACCTGCAAATCGCTGATGAAAGCTTCATCGATCTGGGCAGCGGCTACGCGGCCGTAATCGATGCCAGTGAACTGCCGCACAGCGTTTTTCCCGGCCTGCCTGATCGGACAAAATAGCGGGTGTGCTCCAGGAATCACCCCACAGTTCTGATTTTCGGCTCACATTTCTGGTTAGCAAGAGACCCGTAGAACTATTATAAATGACTAGTCATTTAATGCGTTACTCCTTTTACAGGTTAGTTTACAGTGCCAACCGAGATTTCAAAATATGCCCTCGCTCAAAAAGGATTTGCGTGTGGCCGGGCCAGAACGCGAGGAAACGCGTCAATTACTCAAAGTGTGGCGCGGTTTTCGTGGCGCCAAACGCCTGCCGGATCTGGAGGACATCCGTCCGGATGAACTCAGCCGCTTTGCTCCCAATATTTTCGTATTGGATATCGAATCCAACGATCGCTACATCCTGAAAGAAATAGGAAGCCTGTATCAAAAACGCCTGACCAGCCTGAACCTGATTGGTCAGAATTTCTTCGATCTCGCGCGGCCCGCCTTCAGGGAAAGACTGCAGGCACGCGTGCGGGTGGCCTTTAATTTCGGCTTCGCAACCTGCAGGCATACATTATTGCCCGTTGAGCATCATGGATCCTGGCGCACCGAGAATATCATCCTGCCCTTTGAGAATTCCACGGGCGGTTTCCGGCGCATATTCGCCGCCATTTATTTTACCGAAATGGCGGCCAGCGGAGAGCACGGAGGAGCGCCGCCGGAAAACACACAGATTCTTGATGAGTGCTTTATCGATCTTTCGGACGGATACGCCGCCGTCATTGACGCGAGTGAACCGGCCTACAGTGTTTTTCCCAGCGGCCTGACGCAGGAGAGGTAGCGATACACGTCCTGCGATGATGATATCCTGCCGGTTTAGAACCGGGGAAGGTCAGGGAAGCGGGTAGCCCCGCCATGCACATGCACACGGCCAAGTTCGGCGCAGCGATGCAGAACCGGAAACACCTTGCCGGGGTTAAGCCTGCCCAGGGGATCGAAAGCGCATTTCAGGCGCTGCTGCTGGCGCAGGTCGGCATCGGTGAACTGGACCGGCATCAGATCGCGCTTTTCCACGCCAACGCCGTGTTCTCCCGTCAGCACACCCCCCACCTCAACGCACATGCGCAGAATCTCCGCGCCAAATTCCTCCGCCTTTTCCAGTTCACCCGGCGCATTCGCGTCATACAATATCAGCGGATGCAGATTGCCGTCGCCCGCATGAAACACATTGGCAACACGCAGGCCGTACGCCTGCGATAATTCGCGGATGCGCGCCAGTGCCTGTGGCAGGCGGCCGCGGGGGATGGTGCCGTCCATGCAGTAATAATCTGGCGAAATGCGGCCCATGGCGGGAAAGGCATTCTTGCGCCCCGCCCAGAAAGCCAGCCGTTCCGTCTCGCTGCGGCTTTCCGAAAGGCTCTGCGCCCCGCAGTCAGTGGCAATATCGCGCACCCGCGCCGAAAGCGCGCCCACCTCCGCCGCAACGCCATCCAGTTCCACGATAAGCAGCGCTTCGGCATCGCGCGGATAACCCGCATTGCAAAAATCATCCGACGCCAGAATGGCCAGACGGTCCATCATCTCCATTCCACCCGGTATGACGCCATCGCCAATAATGGCGGCGACACAGGCCCCCGCGTCTTCAACCGAACCAAATCCCAGCAACAGGGCCTTTGCGGTTTCAGGCTTTGGAAGGATGCGCACCGTCACCTCGGTAATGACGCCCAGCAGCCCCTCCGACCCGGTCACGATGCCCAGCAGATCCAGCCCTGCCGCATCCAGATGCCTGCCGCCCAGCCGGATGATATCGCCGTTCATCAGCACCATCTCAAGACCCAGCAGATTATTTGTCGTCAGGCCATATTTCAGGCAATGAACACCGCCGCTGTTTTCAGCGACATTGCCGCCAATCGTGCAGGCGATCTGGCTGGAAGGATCGGGCGCATAATAAAACCCGGCATGCGCGACGGCGTTGGATATCCCGAGATTAGTGACACCCGGCTGCGCCACGACGCAGCGGTTCTCCAGATCAATGTCCAGTATGCGGTTCAGACGCGAGAGGCCCAGCAGCAGACCATCGGCCAGCGGCAGCGCGCCGCCCGACAGGGACGTGCCCGCCCCGCGCGGCACCACCTTGATATTCATTTCACTGCACAGCCGGTGGATGGCTGAAACCTGCTCCACCGTATCTGGCAACGCCGCCAGCAGCGGACGCTGCGCATAGGCCGTCAGCCCGTCGCTTTCATAGGGGCGAAGCTCGGCCTCCTCCTCGATGATCTGTGCCGCTGGCAGGATTTTTCTCAGGGCGGCAATGAGGGCCGGACGCGCCCTGAGAATATGCGGCTCCGGCGCCGGCATTATAAGCGTCATTTGGTCTGGTTCTCCGCCATGAACCGGCGCAATATTTCCATATCCAGCTCAAGCTGCCGCCCCAGCCAGATGGCGTGATCCGAATGATCGGCCACCACATCCTCTGTCGTGGGATGTATGAGGATGGACAAACCCTGCCGGTTCAACGCCAGCCAGGGAACCAGTTCCGCAAAATGATTCACCTCAAATGCGATCTGATAACTGCCGGTTGGATGCGGGCCGATCGGCGCATCGTGCCAGCGCCCAAGAGCGACCGGAATGTCCAGCACCTCCACGCCCCTGCGCAGGCTTTCAGCCCGTGATCGCGTTTCAGCGCCATCATAATAGACGTGGGCGTGATACCCCTTGATCGCTGCTATGTCACTGTGCGGCTTCATTGCCCTGCCCCCGGCGCGGCTCCGTCATCCGCGCCTCGGCCCGTCTCCTGCGTCGGCCGGCCGCCAGAAGGTTCAACACCTCGACGCCCATGGAAAAGGCGATGGCGAAATACAGATATTCTCGCGGCAGATGGAAATGCAGGCCGTCCGCTACCAGCGCCATTCCCACCAGAAGCAAAAAGCTCAGCGCCAGCATTTTTGTGGTTGGATGACGCTGGATAAAGGCGCTAACCGGTTCGGAGGCCCACATCATGATCATGATGGCTATCACCACCGCGGTAATCATGACGGGCAAATTCTGGGTCATGCCCACCGCTGTTATAATGCTGTCCAGTGAAAATACAATATCCAGGACGATCACCTGACCAATAATGCCTGCGAATGTCACTCCCGTACGCCCGTGGCCCGCGCCATGGTCGCCAGCGTCACTTTCCACTGTATCATGTATTTCCATGGTGCCCTTGGCCAGCAGAAACAGTCCGCCGCTGAACAGAATCGCGTCCCGCCAGGACAAATCAAATGAACCAAAACTGAATATCGGCTGGGTCAGCCCGACGATCCAGACAATGCTGGCTAGCAGCGCCACGCGAAAAATCAGCGCCAGCGACAGTCCCACACGCCGCGCGCGGGCTTGCTGATGACGGGAAAGACGGGCGCTAACCACAGAGATGAATATCAGATTATCGATGCCCAATACGATTTCAAGCACCGTAAGTGTAATCAGGCTTGACCAGATCAACGGATCGCCCGCCGCCGCCATCAAAGTTTCCATCAATCCACTCCAGTTAGACAAGATAGCTGTGACAGCCCGTAGCCGTTAATATGTCAACCAGGCCTGTATGCTGTTTGGCCTTTGCATAACGCTCCTTCAGCACGGCGAGCGAGCGCGCATGATATTTCTGCGTTTCCTGCGTGAACGGCTTGCCTTTCAATTCTACGGTGAATTTTTCGTCCCCCCGCGCCAGCGCCGCGGCATTCGCCACCGACCAGGGCAGGAACAATGCCGCTATTTCCCCATGCAGCAGGGGCGTCAATGTCGGCGCCAGCTTTGCCCATGTCTCCATCTGTCCTTCCAGCTTGGGATCCAGCATGCGTTGCGCCCACGCCGACACATTCGGTGCCTGCGCCGCCATAATTTTGTGGGGGGTTGGATCAGTCCAGGCTTCATAAATTTGGGACGCAAGTCCGAAATCCGCCATCAGGGGGCGCTTGCCAAACAGATAGGGCCGGGTGGCCAAATGAACCTCCAGAATTTCCAGCAGGTGTTTGAACGAGGCTTCTATCTGATCTCTTGTCTGCGGGCTGGAGCCAACCAGGCTCAATCGCTTGATCATCCGCTCACGGATCATTTCTCCCATGGCCTGAACTTCAACATCCGCCGCACCGGGCCTCATGCCGCGGGCCAGCCTTTCACCTGCGGATTTCTGGTCCGGGACATACCACCAGCGGTAATGGAACATATGCTTGTTGCACCATTCATCGGCATATTCCTCGATCAGCGCGGAAATGAAGGCCAGTACCGGCTCGTGCGGCACGATTGGGGGCTCGGGATGGATTTCTTCCATCGCCTCGATGATGGGGGTTGAATCCTGCATCGCGTCACCGTGCGCCGATACGACCAGAGGCACCAGCGGCAGTTTGGCGAATTTATTGAACTCCGCCGTATCGTCCTCCGTGCGGGCGATCCAGTTATGCGGAATATTCTTGTAACGAAAGTAGGACCGGACCTTAATGGAATAAGGTGACAGTTCGGCCCCAAAAATCCTGTACGTTTCTTTCATGGCGCTTCCCTTTCCTTCCTGCTGCCTGCTAGCTTCATTTTACTTTAGCATAGAAACAGGAGAACGGCATGGCGCAAGAAATTTTGGGCGACATATTGTATGAAACCCGTGGACAGGTCACCATTCTGACTATCAACCGGGAGGCGCAGCGCAATTCGATTAACACCGGCGTACGGGAAGGGCTGTTCGCGGGATTTGCCAAATTCGAGGCTGACGCGAACGCCCGGGCCGCCATCCTCACCGGGGCGGGTGACAAGGCCTTTTGCGCAGGCGCCGATCTGAAAGAAATGTCTGCGATGAAGCTGGGTGTATTGCCCCGAAATTTTCTGCCGCTGATCGGCGATACCATAGAGGTGCGCAAACCGGTGATCGCCGCGGTGAACGGCGTGGCGTATGCGGGGGGCTGGATGTTCTGCCAGATGTGCGATCTGGTCGTGGCCAGCGAGACGGCGCGTTTCGCCATTACCGAGGCCAAGGTCGGGCGCGGCATGCCCTGGGCAACGCCGCTAACCCATATGATTCCGCAAAAGATACTGTTGGAAATTCTGATGACCGGCAATCCCGTCACGGCGCAGCGCGCCTATGAATTTGGCTTCGTCAACCATGTCACAAAACCCGAAGGACTGATGGCCAAGGCGCTGGAACTGGCGCAAACCATCTGTGAGAACGCACCATTGACGGTGATGGCGGCCAAACAAATGGTCTATACAGCAACCGAAATGGGCAAGAGCGCCGCGCTGGAGGCGGGGCGGCGGATATTTGAACCTGTCTATCAAAGCCAGGACGCCCAGGAAGGCCCAAAAGCCTTTGCCGAAAAGCGCAAACCCAACTGGCAGGGGAGGTAAAATTTAATTTCACCGGCCGCGTTTTGGCCCCTTATACTCACAGCGGCAGGCGGCGCAAATCCGCAAAACAAGAAAAAGTGAGGCAATAACCATGGAATTCAGCCCATTCATTTATGTAACAGTTGGCCGCCGGGCCGAACTGGAAGCCGGCATGGCCGGACGCAAACCCGAATTATATTCCCGAATGCTGACGGAACTTGGCGATTATGTCCGTTTCGCGGAC
>SHWM01000106.1 GCA_009693835.1 Alphaproteobacteria bacterium | reverse complement strand
CGCCCTCTGTTCCCGGCACAACGACCATATCCACCTGCGCGGACAGCAGCAGGCGTTCCGGGGACACCAGCTCAAAGGTCAATCTTTCGGCCATGTCATCAATCCTTTGGCGGTACGACAGAAATTGGTTATCTGATAGGGTCTGACCCCCTCCCAACCTCCCCCTTTCAGGGGGACGAGGTATCCGCTCGAAGGTTCCCTCCCCCTGGAAAGAGGAGGGACAGGGAGGGGATCAACGGTATGCAGTAAAGCTAGACGCGCTTCAATCCGGTCACGAATCATTCTTGCTATTACGCCGCCTCGGCCGCCAGACGCTGGGCTTTTTTCACGGCGTCTTCCATGGTGCCCACCATGTAAAAGGCGGCTTCCGGCAGATGGTCATAGTCACCCTTGCACAGTGCGGCAAACCCCTTGATCGTGTCCGCAATGTCGACGAACACGCCGGGCAATCCGGTGAACACTTCGGCCACAAAGAAAGGCTGGCTCAGAAAGCGTTCGATCTTGCGGGCGCGCGCCACCGCCACCTTGTCTTCTTCAGACAGTTCATCCATGCCCAGAATGGCGATAATATCCTGCAACGACTTGTAGCGTTGCAGAATCTGCTGCACCAGGCGCGCGGTCGCGTAATGCTCATCACCCACGATGCGCGGATCGAGCATGCGTGATGTGGAGCCGAGCGGGTCGACTGCCGGGTAAATGCCTTTTTCCGAAATGGCCCGGTCCAGCACGGTGGTCGCATCCAGATGCGAGAACGATGTGGCGGGCGCGGGATCGGTCAGATCGTCGGCAGGAACATAAATCGCCTGCACCGACGTGATCGACCCCTTGTTGGTGGTTGTGATGCGCTCCTGCATCGTGCCCATGTCGGTGGACAGCGTAGGCTGATAACCCACGGCCGAGGGAATGCGCCCCAGCAACGCCGACACTTCAGAGCCTGCCTGGGTAAAACGGAATATATTATCGACGAAGAACAGCACGTCCTGGCCTTCCTCGTCGCGGAAATATTCGGCCTGGGTTAGGCCGGTCAGGGCGACACGCGCGCGTGCGCCCGGCGGCTCGTTCATCTGGCCATAGACCAGTGCGCATTTGGACCCCGAATCTTCCAGGTTGTTCACGCCAGATTCGATAAATTCATGATACAGGTCGTTGCCTTCGCGGGTGCGTTCGCCTACGCCTGCAAACACCGAATACCCGCCATGCGCCTTGGCGATATTGTTGATCAGTTCCTGGATCAGCACGGTCTTGCCCACGCCCGCGCCGCCAAACAGCCCGATCTTGCCGCCTTTGGCATAGGGCGCGAGAAGGTCGACCACCTTGATGCCGGTGACCAGAATTTCCGCTTCCGTCGACTGATCGACAAAGGGCGGGGCTGGCTGGTGAATGCCCCGAAACCTTGTGGCCTTGATGGGGCCGCGCTCATCCACCGGATCGCCGATCACATTGATGATGCGGCCCAGCATTTCCGGCCCGACGGGGACCGTGATCTGCGCGCCGGTGTCGGTGACTTCCTGGCCACGCACCAGGCCTTCGGTTGAATCCATGGCAATCGTGCGCACAATGGATTCGCCCAGATGCTGCGCCACTTCGAGAACCAGCCGGTTGCCATCGTTGGTGCATTCCAGCGCATTCAGGATTGAGGGCAGATGCCCTTCAAAGGTGACGTCGACGACGGCGCCGATGACCTGCGAAATACGGCCAACCACATTGCTGCTCATGTTCTCTTCCTCGTGTCTGTCTTACAGCGCTTCTGCGCCGGAAATGATTTCGATAAGTTCCTTGGTGATGGACGCCTGACGGGTGCGGTTATAGGTCAGGTTGAGTTTCTGGATCATATCGCCCGCGTTGCGGGTGGCGTTGTCCATGGCGGTCATGCGCGCGCCCTGTTCGCTGGCGGCGTTTTCCAGCAGCGCGCTGAATATCTGAACGGAGACATTGCGGGGCAGCAGATCGGCCAGAATTTCCGCCTCGTCCGGTTCATATTCGTAGGACGCGCCCCGCAGGCCCGCGCTGCCGCCGGCCACAGCGGTCAGATCCACCGGGATCAGTTGGCTGGCCGTGGGAATTTGCAGAATGACCGACCGGAAACGGCTGAAGAACAGGGTGCATACATCAAACTCGCCCGCTTCATAAAGTTCCAGCACCCGTTTGCCAACCGCCGCCGCGTTGGCAAAACCGATATTGCGGACATTGTTATGCTCGATCGTGTCAATGATCAGATTGCCATACAGCCGCCGCAGCGCATCGCGCCCTTTGCGCCCAACGCACAGAATTTTGACGGTCTTGCCCTGTCTTTTCAGCCGTTCAATATGTTCGCGCGCCAGCCGCGCGATGCTGGAATTGAAACCGCCGCACAGTCCGCGTTCGGCGGTGGCGACAAGCAATAAATGTAGCTGGTCGCGCCCGGTGCCGCCCAGCAGCGGGGATATGCCGTCCCGCCCGGCGACGCCCGCCCCCAGATTGCCGATCACCCGGCCCATTCTTTCCGCGTAGGGGCGCGCGGCGACAGCCGCATCCTGCGCGCGGCGCAGCTTGGCGGCGGCCACCATCTGCATCGCCTTGGTGATTTTTTGGGTGGACCGCACACTAGCGATGCGGTTTTTCAGTTCCTTTAGGCTGGCCATCTATAATTCTGCCCGGATCTATTCAGTGTGTGCGGATTTCAGGCGAAGGCCTTGGTGAACGCGTCGAGAACTTCGCGTAACTTGGCGTCGGTCGCGTCCGTGATATTCTTCTCATCGCGGATGGTGGCCAGAACCGGCGCATGCCTGTCGTGCATGTGGCGCAGCAACGCCTGCTCATACCGCCCTATGGCGTCAACGGCGATCCCGTCAAGGAACCCCTTCGCGCCGCTGAACAGCACCACGACCTGCTCTTCCACGGTTAGCGGCGAAAACTGGTTCTGCTTCAGCAGTTCCGTCAGCCGCGCGCCGCGCGCCAGAAGCTTCTGCGTTGAGGCGTCAAGATCAGACCCGAACTGCGCGAACGCCGCCATTTCGCGGTACTGCGCCAGCTCCAGCTTCAGCGAACCGGAAACCTGTTTCATCGCCTTGACCTGCGCCGCCGAACCCACGCGTGACACCGACAGGCCGACATTCACCGCAGGCCGGATACCCTGGTGGAACAGGCCGGTTTCCAGAAATATCTGGCCGTCGGTAATGGAGATCACATTGGTCGGAATATAGGCCGACACGTCATTGGCCTGGGTTTCAATGACCGGAAGCGCCGTGAGGGAACCGGAGCCATTGTCTTCATTCAGCTTGGCGGCCCGCTCCAGCAGGCGGCTATGCAGATAAAACACGTCGCCCGGGTAGGCCTCGCGGCCCGGCGGACGGCGCAGCAACAGCGACATCTGGCGGTAGGCCACGGCCTGTTTCGACAGATCGTCATAGATCATCAGCGCATGCATGCCATTGTCGCGG
The DNA here is from genome assembly GCA_009693835.1 of Alphaproteobacteria bacterium. GTDB lineage: Bacteria > Pseudomonadota > Alphaproteobacteria > UBA11222 > UBA11222 > UBA11222. The sequence goes on along the minus strand of SHWM01000106.1, from coordinate 3,005 downwards.
AAATATTCGCCCATGGTGCAGCCGGTATACGGTGCCAGGAACTGCAGCGGCGCGGGGTCCGATGCGGTGGCCGCGACCACAATGGTATATTCCATCGCGCCGGCTTCCTGCAGGGTCTTGACAATCTGCGCCACGGTCGAACGCTTTTGCCCGATGGCGACATAGACGCAGTACAGCTTTTTGGACTCATCCGTCCCCTGATTGATGGGCTTCTGGTTCAGAATGGTGTCGATGGCGATGGCGGTCTTTCCGGTCTGCCGGTCGCCGATGATCAGCTCGCGCTGGCCGCGCCCGATCGGGATCAGACTGTCGATGGCCTTGAGGCCCGTCTGCATGGGCTCATGCACGGATTTGCGCGGGATAATGCCAGGCGCCTTGACCTCGACACGGCTGCGCGCCGTGCCCGCGATCGGCCCCTTGCCGTCAATCGGATTGCCCAGCCCGTCCACGACGCGGCCCAGCAGGCCCTTGCCCACGGGCGTGTCCACAATGGTGCCGGTGCGTTTGACCACGTCGCCTTCCTTGATGTTGCGGTCATCGCCGAAAATCACCACGCCGACATTGTCGCTTTCAAGGTTCAGCGCCATGCCCTTGGTGCCATCGGAAAATTCCACCATTTCACCGGCGCGCACCTTGTCCAGGCCATAGATGCGGGCAATGCCATCACCTACGCTCAGAACCTGGCCGATTTCGGATACTTCGGCCTCCGCGCCAAAATTCGTAATCTGCTGCTTAAGGATCGCGGAGATTTCCGCAGCCTGAATGTCCATCAGCCAACCTCTTTCATGGCAATCTGTAAATTATTTAGCTTGGTGCGCAGCGAACTGTCGATCATGCGGCTGCCCGTGCGCACGATCAGTCCGCCCAGAAGCGAATTATCGACATCGGCCTGTAACTGCACGTCCTGGCCGGCCGTCTGTTTCAGCACGGCGGCGATGGCGTCCAGTTGCGCCTTGTCCAGCGGATGCGCGGATGTGACACGGGCGGTAACCTCGCCGCGAAACTGCGCCAGCAGCGCATTAAAAATGGCGATCATCGCGGGCAGCACGAACAGGCGGCGTTTGGCCGCCACCAGGCCAATGAAACGCCGCGTCAGGTCCTGTGCCTTCATCCGTTCCAGCACGGCGGCCATGGCCTTGCCCTGCTCGGTACGGCTGAACACCGGGCTGCGCACCAGGCGCGTCAAATCGGCGCTGTTGGCCAGCATCGCAGTCAGAGAAGCCAGATCGGCGGCAACCGCATCCAGTTGGCCTGCATCGCGCGTCAGTTCAAAAATGGCGGTGGCGTAACGCCCGGCAATCCCCGAAACGCCCGCAACCTGTTGTGTTTGCTCAGCCAATTGAGGCCCCTCAACCGCACCTGCGGTAATGGTGCAGGCAAAAATAACAAGCATATGAAAATAAACAGCTTTTCCGGGTGGCGCGGAGCCCGCATCCACCCTGCCCTTAACGTCGCGCGTGTCCTAACATACTGGCCACAGTGGTGCAAGCCTGCCCTCACAAAAAGCCGTACGGATCGACGTCGACGGCGAGGCGTATCTGGCGCGGCACTTTCACCCGGCCAAGCCATTGGCGCAGCAGGCCCTGAACATCGTGCTGGCGGGTGGCGGTCAGCAGCAGACGGTAGCGATGCCGCCCGCGCAACAGAGCCAATGGAGCGGGCGCGGGGCCAAACACCTGCAGGCCGCGCGACTGGGGCGCATGGCGCGCCAGAAGGGCTGCCAGTTGGCGCACTTCCGCCTGATCGGGGCCGGAGACGATCAGCGCCGCTAGGCGCCCGAACGGCGGCAGGCCGCGCGCGCGCCGCGCCTGTGTTTCCGCCGCCAGGAATTTTTCCTGATCGCCAGAAATCAGCGCCTGCATCACAGGATGCTCCGGCATGTAGGTCTGCAGAACGGCATGGCCCGGATGTTCCGCCCTCCCGGCGCGGCCAGAGACCTGATGCAGAAGCTGGAACGTACGCTCGGCCGCGCGCAGATCACCGCCGGCCAGCCCCAGATCGGCGTCAATAACGCCCGCCAGCGTTAGGCGCGGGAAATGGTGTCCCTTGGAAATAATCTGTGTACCAATCAATATTCTGGTTTCGCCGCGCGTGAAGGCTGCAATAGCGCGGCGCGTTTCCTCCATATCCTGATCGCCTGACAGCAGCGCCGGGGTGAATTCGGGGAATGCAGCCGCTGTCTCTTCCGCCAGCCGTTCAATGCCAGGGCCCAGCGCCACCATTGCGCCACTGACGCCGCAGGCGGGGCAGGCCTGCGGCTTTGGCGTTTCGTGCCCGCAATGATGGCACAACAGGCGGTTATGGAAGCGGTGCTCGACCAGCCAGACCGAACAGTTCGGGCATTCCATGCGGCTGCCGCAAGCGCGGCACAGCGTTAGCGGCGCGTAGCCGCGCCGGTTGAGAAACAACATCACCTGTTCACCGCGCGCCAGCGTTTCCGCCATAAGCTGTCTCAGGCGCGGCGACAGGAATTGCCCTGCGCGCAGGCCGCCGTGGCGCATGTCCACCGCCTCAATGCTGGCCAGCTGCGCCCCGCCATGCCGGTCCGGCAGAATCAGATGCGCATAGCGCCCGTTCTGTGCGTTGACCATTGTTTCAAGCGACGGGGTGGCGGAACTGAGCACAATGGGCATGCCGCCCAGATGCGCGCGCACCACCGCCATGTCGCGGGCGTGATAGATGACGCCTTCCTCCTGCTTGTAGGCGGCGTCATGTTCCTCGTCCACAATGATCAGGCCGAGATCGGGAAACGGCAGATAGAGTGCTGAACGCGCGCCCGCGGCCACGCGCGCCTGCCCCCCGGCCACGGCGCGCCAGACCGCACGGCGTTTTGATTCCGGCAACTGCGAATGCCATTCCGCAGGGGCCACGCCAAAGCGCGCCTCAAAGCGGTGCAGAAACTGCGCCGTCAAGGCAATTTCGGGCAGCAAAACCAGCGCCTGTCTGCCCTGGCGCAATGTTTCGGCGATGGCTTCGAAATAAACCTCGGTCTTGCCCGAACCTGT
>SHWM01000026.1 GCA_009693835.1 Alphaproteobacteria bacterium | reverse complement strand
TCCGCAGGGGCCACGCCAAAGCGCGCCTCAAAGCGGTGCAGAAACTGCGCCGTCAAGGCAATTTCGGGCAGCAAAACCAGCGCCTGTCTGCCCTGGCGCAATGTTTCGGCGATGGCTTCGAAATAAACCTCGGTCTTGCCCGAACCTGTCACGCCCTGCAGCAGGGTGCAGGAATATTTTTGCGCCCGCACCGCATCACACAGCGCGCGCGCCGCCTGCATCTGCTGTGTTGAAAGGATGGGGCCCGCATGATCCGCCCGCGGCGTAGTCAAGCCGATGGCGGGCGCCGCAGCGACGGGTAATAAGGCTCCCGCATCAATCAAGCCGCGAACGACAGACAAACTGACACCCGTTGCCCTGGCCAGATCGGCAGGGCCAAGGGGCGTCTCAGCCGCACGGGCCAGCACGCGTTGGCGCGCGGGCGTCATTTTTGCCGGCGGCGGCCCCGCGCGATACGCTATCTGCGGGCGCTGCGGCGTGTGCATGGCGGCAGGTGCGCGCATCGCCAGCCGCAGCACCGCCCCGGGGGGCGCCAGCGTATAGTCCGCCACCCAGTCGATGAAACGCCGCAGATCACCAGGCAGCGGCGGGAGATCGAGTTTTGCCCGAACTGGCTTCAGCTTCAGCGGATCGACGCTACCGTGTGCGCCACCCCACACCACCCCAACCATCTGACGCGCGCCCAGGGGGATCGTCACCAGATCGCCGGGCTGCAGATTTAAGCCCGCCGGAACCGTATAATCATACGGCCCCGCCAGCGGCAGCGGCAGCAGCACGGCGGCAATGCGTGAACGGGTGAGTGTAGCCTCGGGCGAATCCATGCTCTATATTGCGCGATATCCGGCAAACATAAAGCGATCCCCGATTAAGTTTAATATGGTGACGCAATAAATGTGAGGTGATCTTATGAAATTGAAAGTAATCATTCATGAGGCGGAGGAAGGCGGTTTCTGGGCCGAAGTCCCTGCCATACCCGGTTGCGTCACGCAGGGGGAGACGTTTGACGAGCTTCTTGGCAATATTTACGAAGCGGTTGAAGGGTGCTTGTCAGTTGACATAAAAGACATCGAAATAACAGGAACGGACAGGATTTTGGAGATTGCCGTGTGAAATCCGTTTCCGGTAAGGATTTCATAATACTGCTCGAGCGGAAAGGGTGGGAATGGCGGCGAACGAAAGGCAGCCATCACATATACGCGAAAGCGGGAAGCCTGGTTCGGATTTCTGTTCCCGTTCACGGGAGCGCGGCCTTAAAGATAGGTCTTCTCAGGCACCTTATGAAAGTTGCCGGAATCGATGAAGGCGAGCTTTAATCCCTAGTCGGGTAGCCTCGGGCGAATCCATGCTCTATATTGCGCCAACCCTCACAAACATGAAGCGGTCCGTGCATGAAATTTTTTGTCGATACTGCCGATCTCGCTGAAATCCGGGACCTCGCCGCCACCGGCATGGTGGATGGCGTGACCACCAATCCTTCTCTGGTAGCCAAGGCGGGCGGCGATTTTATCGAATCGCTGCGCGAAATCTGCGCCCTGGTATCGGGGCCGGTCAGTGCCGAGGTGACGGCGCTGGATACGGCGGGCATGTTGCGGGAGGCCGAAAAGCTGCGCGCCGTCGCCAGCAATATCGCCATCAAGGTGCCGATGACGTGGGACGGGCTGAAAGCCTGCCGGGCGCTTGCCAATGAAGGCGTGATGGTCAATGTGACCCTGTGCTTTTCCGCCAATCAAGCGCTGCTGGCCGCCAAGGCGGGCGCAGCGTTTGTGTCGCCCTTTGTCGGGCGGCTGGATGACATCAGTCAGGACGGCATGGAGCTGATAGCGGACATACGCGATATTTTTGATAATTATCCCGCGCTGGAGACAGAAATTCTGGTGGCTTCGGTTCGTCATCCGGCGCATGTTCTCGAAGCGGCGCGGATTGGCGCTGATGTGTGCACGATTCCGCCCAATGTCCTGCGCCAGATCATCCGCCATCCGCTCACCGATGCGGGCATAGCGGCGTTTCTGGCCGACTGGGAAAAAAGCGGGCAGAAAATTCTTTAACTCGCACTTGCTGGGGCCTCCGAATGCTGGTCTTCCTGCATACATCTCCAGTGCATATCGCCACCTTTGATGGTCTGCGTGACAGGCTGGCGCCGGGATTGGCGATACGCCATGTGGTGCGCGAAGATCTGCTGGCGGCCGCCCTGTGCCAGGGCGGCATAAATTCGGCAGTGGAGGCGCAAACCTTCAGCGCGTTTTCAGAAATCGTTGGCGGCGGTACAGGCGCGCTGGTCTGCACCTGTTCCACGCTCGGCCCGCTGGCCGAAATTTTTGACAGGGATTCGCCAGTTCCCGTCATGCGCATAGATCGTCCGATGGCGGATAGTGCCGTGCTGCAGGCCAGCCATATCGCCGTGTGCGCCGCGCTTTCGACAGCGTTGTCATCCGCCGTGGCGCTGGTGCGCTCCTCCGCCGCAGATATAGAACGCCCCGGCGTGACGGTGCATGAACATCTGTTCGCGGGGGCATGGAAATTTTTTGAACGGGGCGACATGGAGGCCTACCACCGGGAGGTGGCGCGCGGCCTGCGCGGCGCGGCGCTGACGGCCGATCTCATTCTGCTGGCGCAGGCATCCATGCAGGGCGCCGCCGCCTATTGCCCGGAACTTACTGTTCCCATCTGGAGCAGCCCCGAAACCGGATTTCGCGCCGCTTTGGCGCTGATCGATCACAAGGAGAATATATAATGAAACTGATGATAGGCGCTGTTGTGGCGGCGGGTTATTTCTGGGGGTTGCCGCCCATGCGGGGGAAACACCCGCGCCGGCGGGGGCGATGGTTTACATTATCAGCCCGCCGAACGGCGCCACGGTCAGTTCACCCGTGATGGTTCAGTTCGGCCTTGGCGGCATGGGCGTGGCGCCGGCCGGGGTCGTGAAGGAAAATACCGGGCATCATCATTTGTTTGTGGACGCACCCCTGCCAGAGGGGGCGGCGCTTGATGAAGCCATATCCAAGGACGAGCATCATCTGCATTTTGGCGGCGGCCAGACAGAGGCGATGATTGCGCTGCCACCCGGCAAGCATACGCTGCAATTACTGCTGGGTGATCACAATCATATCCCGCACAAGCCGCCGGTCGCCTCCGCGCCCATCACCATCAACGTAAAATAGACGCACAAAAAAGGCCGGCTTCTTTCGAAACCGGCCTTTTTTGTCATTATCGGGACTATGGCAGGGCGATATAGGTCGCCTTGATCTGGGTGAATTTTTCCAGCGCATGCAGCGAACCATCGCGGCCAATGCCAGACTGCTTGTAGCCGCCGAAAGGCATCGAAATGCCGCCGCCGCCGGTATTGTTGATATTCACCGAACCGGCGCGGATTTTGCGGGCCATCTTGTGCGCCTTGGTCAGATCATTGGTCCATAGATTGGCATACAGGCCATAGATCGAATCATTGGCGATCTGCAGCGCTTCTTCCGGGGTGTTGAAGGTCAGGGTCGACAGCACGGGGCCGAAGATTTCTTCCTGCGCAATCTTCATATTGTTTTTCACATTGTCGAAGATTGTTGGCTCGATATATTCGCCACCGGTGTTCTGACGCACCTGTTTGCCGCCCATGACGAGCTTCGCGCCTTCTTTCTGACCGGCTTCGATATAGCCCATCACGCGCTTGGTTTGCGTCTTGTCCACCATCGTGCCCATCGACGTTTTCGGGTCCAGCGGATCACCGGGCTGCATCATCTGCCCTACGGCCTTCACTTTTTCCAGGAACTCGTCCTTGATGCCTTCTTCCACCAGCAACCGGGAGCTGGCCAGGCATACCTGACCGGAATTGAAAAAGATGGCCATGCCGGCCGCCTGCGCCGCTGCATCCAGGTTGGGCGCGTCCTTCATGATGATGTTGGGGGATTTTCCGCCGCATTCCAGCCAGATCGCTTTCATGTTCGATTTGCCGGAATATTGCAGGAAATATTTGCCAACCTCGGTCGATCCGGTGAACGAAATGGCGTCCACATCCATATGCATGCCAAGCGCCTGGCCCGCGGTTTCCCCATAGCCGGGCAGAACGTTCAGCACGCCCTCCGGGATGCCGGCCTGTATCGCCAGCTCGGCCATGCGAATGGCGGTCAGGGGCGATTGTTCGGCCGGTTTCAGCACGACGCTGTTACCGGTCGCCAGCATGGGCGCCAGTTTCCACGCCGCCATCATCAGCGGGAAATTCCACGGCACCACGGCGCCAATCACGCCAAGGGGTTCGCGTGTGATCAGGCCCAGCCCGGCGGGACCGGTGGGCGCAATTTCGTCGTAAATCTTGTCGATGGCTTCGCCATACCACTGAAAATTGTTGGCGACGCTGTACATGTCCAGATTTTTTGCCTGCATAACGGGTTTGCCCATGTCCAGGGTTTCCAGCAGGGCCAGTTCTTCTGAATTTTCACGGACCAGATTGGCCAGTTTCAGCAATACCGATTTGCGGTAGGTAGGGGACGCCTCGGACCATTTGCCTGCCTCGAAGGCGCGCCGCGCCGCCTTGACGGCAATATCCACGTCCGCTTTGTCGCATTCGGCGACATTGGCCAGTACGCGCCCGTCAATCGGGCTGATGGTCTCAAAGGTTTTTCCGGAAACCGCGTCTACATATTTGCCATCAATAAACGCCTGACTGCGATAGCTCAGGCCATCGCGCATTTTCTGCCAGTCTTCGAGTGTCTTCGCAGCCATGGTAATCTCCCTCTGCCCTGTGAATGGTTATGGATACTGTTCTTAACTGATCAGGACCGCGGTTCATCACGGTCCGCCCAGCCTGGACATTATCAAACCAGGCCAATTCCGGCTAGCCCATCCGTTAGAGCAACTCCATTTATGATTGAACCAACCGGCTCAATCATAAAAGTTGAATTGTTCTAGATTACTACACAGACCCGTGCGGATCAGATGGGGTCGCCCGGCCGATTTCATCTGATCCGAACATGGTCTTGGCGTTTTGCATAAAAAAACGCCGGGGCGATATGCGCTCCGGCGTTAAAGTGGCCTTCGATCCCGAGGGGGGAGGGTTGGGGGCGAAGGTAATCTCCCGCAGCTAAATCAGACGCTAAGGGTCCCATACACCATGGCGGAGGCCAGATAGCCCCACAACAGCCCGCCGGCTACGGCGGGAACAGCCACGTGAACCATTTCACCAAATTTCGTCATCAAATGAGCCATGATACGCTCCTTCCTTAAATCGGATGGCGGTCTGCTACGCCGTGAACCAGACTGCGCCCTGCAGTATTGCCGCGATGGCCCAAATTACGAGGACCGCGCGTACTGCGTTTACTGCCAGTTCTTCCCGCTGTCCCTGAATAATGTTCTGTCTCATTTTCGTCATCCTGTTATATTGCGTTGCCGCAAATTTCCCTGGCACTAGACCAGATTGTAGCTACGGATCGCCTGCGCCAGAATCGCTAGCGCATAGACGGAGAAGCCAATATTGAATATCTTTCCATGCAGTTCACTGGCATCTAGACTTGATAAAGTAATGTTCATGTCGCCCTCCATCGTCCGGTTCATCAATTTTGCGCTGCGATATATTCTCGAATAGCGCTGCAGTATTCTCTGCCATAGATTTCATATAAGGGCGCACAATTAAAAAACAATGAAGAAAATGAAAAATATTCATTACAAAACGCTTTTTCGACCAAGGACGCTGACCAGTCCGAAAGGCTTGAAACAATATGTGAACAAACACACTCTTCTAAGGGGAAACCCCGTTCCAGGAACAGGTACCACGGGGACATTGGCCGCAGGTTGAAGCGTTGCACCTCGTACGCCGCTGGCCAGACCATGTTCGGATCAGATGGAATTGCCTCAGGCTATCCCGTCTGGCCCGTAAACCATGGTCGATTCAATAATTTAGAACAATTTTACCATTTATGATTGAACCCCTCGGCTTAATCATAAAGGGAATTGGTCCAGGGACATGTGCGCCATTGATCGCGCGCTGAATCTGTCTCAGTTTTGCCCGCATCATGCATAAGGCGGGGATAAACAGAAATGAAAGTAGTCAATGCCGTTACCCCCGCGCCGGAACAGCTCGAGGCGTTCTTTGGCGCGGCGGATGAGGGACCTTTTGTGATGGTCAATCTGCTGAAATTCAGGGAAAAGGCCGCCTATGCCGATGGCACGGATGCGCATTTGTCCGGCCGGGAGGCCTATCAGCGCTATGCAGCGGGCGTGCAGGCCTGCATCCGCGCTGTCGGTGGAAAGGCGGTTTTTGCCGGCAATGTGACGGGGCTGCTGTTGGGCGAGGTTGAGGAAAACTGGGATATGGTGGCGCTGGTGGAATATCCGTCACTGGAGTCCATCCGGAACATGTTTATGTCGCCGGAATATCAGGCCATTGAAAAACACCGGAACGCGGGTCTGGCGGGGCAGCTCAATATCCGCACCAGGGCGCTCGGATGACGTCCGAAGGTCCAGGCAGGCGAGCCGTTTTTCGGACGGGACCGATTTGATCGGTTGAAGGGGCGGACGCTGAAAGACGGGCTGGCTTTACGCTGACTTCCTGCGCCGGCGGATAACGTACGCCGCGGCCAGCGCCGCAATGCCGCCCAATATGATCAGCACGGGTATTCTGTAACGGGGAATATATACGTTCGTGACGGCGTTCCGGAACGCCTGTTCAAGGGGCTGATAGCCGGGGGGCATGCGCAGGACCTGATTGGCCTTGGCGTACACCTCGTAATCGGCCTGCATCGTGATGAAGATGTTCGGCATCTGAGCCTTCAGATCGGTGGTTTCACCAGGATCATTCTGGATGTCATAAAGATGCCACTGGCCATCGCCCATTGGCGGCAAATTGCTCACCAGTTTCAGATCGCCTTTGAACAGAGCCGTATTCCCGGAAAGCTCATATCCGATGGGCTGGTCAGGGGAATGTGCGTTCTCCGCCTCGCCCCGCAATACCGGCAACAGGCTGGCGCCAATCAGAGGTTCAATCGGCCTGCCTTTATAAACGCCATTCGGCTGCGGCACCCCCGCCAGTTCAAGCAATGTCGGCACGATATCGGTGATATGGGTGAACCCTTGCAGTATCTGGTTCTTCTTCATTCCGCGAAGGCCGGAAATAATAAGCGGCACGCGAATGCCGCCCTCGCCCGCATAAAATTTGTATGTGGAGAGCGGTGATGCGGCGGCGCTGGCCCAACTGGCCCGGATCAGACCGTATCCGCCCTTTAAGCCAAGGGAATCAATGTCCCTTTTGTAGTGCCTGTCCAGCCACCAGCTCATATATTTCGAGGCATAGGGATCACTGGCCTCCGCGCCATTGTCCGACAGGAATACGAATACCGTATTGTCAAATTCACCTGTGCTTTTCAGATGCGCCACCAGGCGTCCGATATGAAAGTCCATGGCTTCCGCCATGCCCGCGTAAACTTCCATCGCATGGGCGAAGTAGCGCTTTTCTTCATCAGACAGTCCGTTCCAGTCGCGCGTCGTCGACATGGTGACCATGGGCGTTCCTGCAGGCACCAGACCAAGTTTTGCGGCCTTGTCCCGGCGCGAGGTGCGCAATGCCGTCCATCCTGCATCGTAAACGCTATGATATTTGTCGATGAAGGATCTTGGCGCCTGCACCGGGATGTGGTTGGCCTGGAACGCCACATAGGCGAAAAAGGGTTTGTGCTGATCCTGTCCCGATCTGATATATTCAATCGCCTTGTTCACGTAGAATTCGGATGAATAATATTCGGGCGGCATCGTGGCTTCCTTGCCATCCTCGAACCAGGCCACTTTGTCGTACAGATCGATATATCGCTTGGCGGGTTCCCAATTATCCGAGCCGCTGTCGCCCTGAATGAGGGAACGGTCAAAACCGCGCTGGTCGGGCAGATTGTGCGGCTCCTTGCCGACATGCCATTTACCGGCGGCATAGGTGCGATAGCCGCTGTCCTGCAGCAGGCTGGCGACGGTGACGACATTGGTGTCCAGCACGCTCAGATAGCCAGGCTTGCCAAGATGCTCCGCGGGGATCGTCTCGTGCATATTGCCCACGCCGTTACGGTGATTATCAACGCCGGTCAGCAGCATCGAGCGGGTGGGCGAACAGGAGGCGGCAACATGAAAGTTGGAGAAGCGCGCGCCGCTGGCTGCCAGCGCATCCAGATTGGGCGTGGAAATTTCTCCCCCGAATGCGCCCACATCGGTGAAGCCCCAGTCATCGGCTACGAGCACGACAATGTTCGGACGGGTCTGCGCGGCATGCGCCGGAGCCGCCAGGTAAAGTCCCGCAACGGCAAATATCCATTGTGCCGCACTGAGAAAAATTTTCATGCCGATCCCCCGATGGTTGGCGTTCACTATGAAATTTCAACACACATGGCGCAATGCCAAAAATCTTGCGCTTTTGCCTTGGGGTGATAGCGTGGCCGGAACTGAAACTTTCCCTGGGGGGATAAGGCTTTGATCAATGCGGCGCGCGCCCTGATTGGGCTGGTTGTCCTGTTTAACCTGGCGCTCGGTGTGGGTTTCCTGTTCGATCCCGCCAGATCAGCGGCCATGTTTTTCCTGACACCGGAAGGCGTGCAGGGCCTGGCTACATTGCGGGCTGACTTTTCCAGTTTCTTTCTCGTCGCTGCCGGGTTTGCGGCTTATGGCGCATGGAAACAGGCGTCGCCGCCGCTTCTGGTGCCCATCGCCCTGTTTTCGATCGCCATTCTGGGCCGCGCCCTCAGCCTTGTGGCGGATGGCGTTACCCAAACGGCCTTCACGCCGATGATTGTTGAGGCCATAATGATCAGTATACTGATGGTTGTCTGGCGGTCGTTCGGCAAATAGCCCACCTCAATTTGAGCTGCGGGAAATAATTACATGGCGCGCTGGATAAAAAGAGTATTGACCGCAATCATCGTTCTTGGCGCCGCGGCGTTTCTGGCAAAGGATTATGTATTGCTGCATCTGCCGGGATGGCTTGCGCCCAGAACATATGCCAACAGGGCCGTCGAATGGCAGCAGGGGCCTCAGACGACAGAGCTTTCAGCAGATCGGCGCCCGCCCAATGTGGTGCTGATCGTGGCGGACGATCTTGGCTATAATGATATTACCCTGAATGGCGGCGGGGTTGCGGGCGGCGCGGCGCCAACGCCGCATATCGATGCGATCGGCCATGAGGGCGCCAGCTTTGTCAACGGCTATGCCGGCAACGCCACCTGCGCACCATCGCGTGCGGCCCTGATGACGGGGCGCTATCCGGCCCGGTTCGGATTTGAATTCACGCCTACGGACGTCCGCTTTGCCCGCACGATTGCAGGTTTTGCCAGCACGTGGGAACATAAAGCCATTTTTGACGAGGCAGCCGCAAAACATGCGCCCCCGCCCGACGACAAGGGCGTGCCGCCGGGCGAGCGGACCATTGCCGAATTGCTGCACAATAAGGGCTATCATACCGTGCATCTGGGCAAATGGCATCTAGGCGGTTCGGAAGGCATGCGCCCGGAGCAACAGGGCTTTGACGAAAGTCTTGGCTTTATTATCGGCGCGCAAATGTTCCTGCCCGAAAATGATCCGCAGGCGGTCAATTCCAAACAGGATTTCGATTCGATTGACAAATATCTGTGGGCCAATCTTCCCTTCAGTGTGCAGTATAATGGCGGCCCGCGTTTTCACCCGGATCGCTACATGACGGACTATCTTAGCGAACAGGCTGTTCGATCCATCCGCGCTAACCGCAACCGGCCCTTCTTCATGTACCTTGCCTACAACGCGCCGCACACGCCATTGCAGGCGCTCAAGGAAGATTATGACGCGCTGCCGCAGATCGGCGATCACCGCCTGCGGGTGTATGCGGCGATGATCCGGGCGCTGGATCGCGGAGTCGGGCGCGTGATGGCGGAATTGAAATCACAGGGGCTGGATAATAATACGCTGGTTGTCTTCACCAGCGATAATGGCGGCGCGCATTATATCGGGCTGCCGGACATCAATCTTCCATACCGTGGCTGGAAGGCGACGTTCTTTGAAGGCGGGATCAAGGTGCCGTTCCTGATGCGCTGGCCCGCCCGTGTTCCGGCAGGCGTCAATCTTGACGGCGCGGTCAGCCATTTCGATATTTTCGCGACGGCCGGCGTGGCGGGGGGCGGCCGCCTGCCCTCTGATCGTGAACTGGATGGGGTGGATCTGATGCCCTATATCAGGGGTGATGCGGCCGGTCAGCCGCATGACGCGCTGTTCTGGCGCAGCGGCGGCTATCGTTCCGTCATCAGCAAGGGCTGGAAACTCCAGACCGAGGCCATTACCAGGGCCGAGATGCTGTTTGATCTCGGCACGGACCCAACCGAACGGCATGACGTGGCCGCCGGTCAGCCGGAAAAGGTAACGGCGTTAAAACACCTGCTGCAATGGCATGACGCAGGCAGCGTCGCGCCGGCGTGGCCCGCGCTGGTGCACGCGCCCATTGCGATTGACCGGCCTCTTGGCGCACCGCCTGTGGACGGTGAAACCTATATTTACTGGTCAAATTGAAGCGGGGTTAACGCCGCGTCATGCCATCCTGTTTCAGGCCGCCAGCCGCAAAATTTCCTCTATCTGCGCAGGGCCGTCGATGCGGCGGGGATTGCGGGGTATCCACGCGGTGCCCATCGCCTGCGCCGCGATGCGCGGGAAATGTTCCGGGCCTATATTGACAGCACTTAAACTGCGCGGCATGCCCAGCCCGCCAATAAACGCGTCCAGCACGTCGCCCGCGTCTTCGCCCGGATGGCCCATCGCCGCTGACACCAGCGCCTGACGGTCTGCGTTAGCAGGTTTGTTCCAGCGCATGACGTAAGGCAGCATGATGCAGGACGTGTGGCCATGCGGGACATCGAACACTGCGCCCAGCACATAACCAATGCCGTGGCTGGCCCCCATCGGCACACCACCGGCCAGCGCGCCCATCGACAGCCAGGAACCAATCTGGCAATCTAGACGCGCCTGCATATCCGCCGGATTATCCTTGACCCGCCGCAGGCCGCTGGTCAGCAGGCTTAGACCCTGAAGGGAGGACGCGGTCGCAAACGCGTGCGTCTCATTTGAACAGATCGACTCCACGCAATGATCAACGGCGCGGATGCCGGTGGAAATCCACAGCCATTCCGGGGTGTGCACGGTTACGGCCGGATCTAGGATCACGGTGCGGGGTATGCTGTCTGCATGCCGGTACATTTCCTTTATCCGGGTCGTTTCGTCGGTCACACCGGCGATGCCGCTGAACTCGCCGCCCGATAAGGTTGTGGGAACTGAAATCTGCCGGACGGTTAGCGGCGCTGATAAAGTTTTGGCCCGGATGGAGACCATCGCCTCCGTCGTGCGAATGTCGTTGGCCAGACACATCTGCACCGCCTTGGCGCCGTCGGTGATCGAGCCCCCGCCAAAGGTGACGATCAGATCGGTCTTTGCCGCACGGGCCTGTTCCGCTGCGGCAATGATCGCGCTGCGCGGGCTGTGCGCCGGCATATTGTCAAAAACGCCGACACATTGATTGCCCAGCGCTTTTTTGAGCTTTTCAATTTCGTCCGTCTGCCGGTTCAAGGTGCCGCTGACCATCAGAAACAGGCGGCTGGCGCCCAGACGGCGGACCGTGTCGACAACCGCCTCTGCCGCAGGCTTGCCAAAAATCACATCATCCATATGGCTGAATACAACGCGTCCGGACTGTTGCATGGGTTCCCTCCCGTCAAGTTATTATTTGCCCGATAAGACGGGCTTTAAGGCCAGACTATCCGAGGCTGATGCTATGCACAACGGGGCGCGCGAAATTGGACAAGAGTCCGTCTGCGCATAGGGCGCCGACTGTGTTTCAGGTGAGAAAACTGATCCCTTCCCAAAATTGCTCAAAATCTGCCACACAGGGCCGGTGCCTGGATTCAATGAGGCAAGGCAGCGCCGAACCGCGGAAGGACGAAACGGAATAAGTAAATAATCAACTTTGCCAGAGGCTTAAATATCCGCTGGCGCGGGTGGAAAAATCGGTTATCCTGAAAAAAATGGCACTAGATCCGGGAGAGGGAGAAACAGGCATGCCCATTCAAAAATTTCCACCCATGCGCAAGGAATTTCCAAGTTTTGACTGCGACGCGCATCTCGCCGAACCCAATGCCATCTGGGATCGGGCGCAGGAATATCTGACCGCCGACGAGATGACCGCGCTCAAAGCCACCATGTGGTATGACAAGCTGACCAACAAGATGGTGGCGAATGGCGTTGTCAACCCGGGCATCAGATCGTCCGAGGGGCGCGGACGGGCGAGGTCCATGAACCTGGTCACCCTGGCCGGGCCCGGCATGAAGCACAATATTCAGCGCGCCCTTAATGTGCGCAATCTGAGGGCGGAAACTGGGCTTACCAGGGAACAATCCGCCTATCTCGACCACAAGGGGGCCTTCCTGCCCAAGGCCCGGCTGGCAGATATGGATATTCAGGGCATCGATCAGGTGATGCTGATCCCCTCCGATATCGATACTTATCCCTGGCTGCAAAACGGCCCCGGCGCGGCGGCTATGTGCAAGGCGTATAATGAATGGGCCTGGGATTATTGCAAGGAAAACCCGGAACGGCTGTTCTTTGCAGCGCTGCTGCCGCTGCAGGATCCCGGTCTGGCGATACGCGAACTGTACCGGGTGGCCGAAAAGGGTTGCCGGGTCGGCCTTGTCCGCCCCATCGACGCGCTGGGCAATTTCCCGCTGCAACCGAAATATGACCCGCTGTGGAAGGCCATGGAAGATACGGGCGTGGTGTATGGGATGCATCCCTTTCCCGCTTTGGGCGGACTGAAACCGCCGGGCTATCTGGAACAGCATTCGGCGGCGGAATTGATCAACCGCACGGTGTCATCGGCGCGTATCCCGCACGCTTTCCTGACCAATGTGCAGAACTTCCAGTCAGAGGCTTCGGTGTGGGTTGTTTCCGCCCTGATGATGGGACTGTTTGAGCGTTTCCCAAAACTCAGGGCTGCCGTATTCGAGGCGTCTTCCACCTGGCTGAGCTTTGTGCTGGATGAATGCGACAAATATTACAAACTGTATCGTAACGAACGCTCTTTGCGGCCTCTCAAGAGATTGCCCAGCGAGACATTTTTCGAGCATTGCATGACCGGTTTCGAAGGTGACGAAGCGCCGCCCTCGCGGCTGCCGGAATTTTATGAGGACATCCTCGTCTGGTCGTCGGATGTCTATCACCATGACGGCGATGATGTCTGGCGCGCGCTGCAGACCATGCGGGGCTCCAATCTGTCAGCGGAACGTCAGTCCAAATTCCTCGGCGGCAATGCGCGCCGTATGTACAATATCCAGGCGCCGCGCACCTTTATCACCAACCGCGTCACCGAGATTGAACGCCCCGACTGGTGGCCGACAGAAGAAGAAATCGCCTATGCGATGACGGCTGAGGCAGCCCTGCTGCCAGGGATCAGGGCGGGAGGAGCCAGATAGTGAGCACCAAGAATAAGGCGTTCGCGGTTTTTGACAGTGATTCCCACATTGTCGAAACACCAGCGATCTGGGAAAAATATCTGGCCCCCGAATATCGGACCCTGGGGAAGGCCGCCCTGTGGCGGGAGGAAGGTAAAACCAACTCTTATCTTAAAGTAAATGGCAAGATTTTCCGCGACACAATGAACACGAACATCCCCCGGCATGCGATCTGGCGGCCGGGCATGACATGGGATCAGGTAGGCGGGCTGGACCCCGACATCCGTCACGAAAAAACCGCCGGGGCGTCTGATCCGCAGGCGCGTTTGCGTGACATGGACGCGATGGGGGTGGATCAGACCCTGCTGTACCCGACCTGGTTTGCCGAGGGGTTTCATCTGGTGGAAGATCCGGATGTCGCCTATGCGCTGGCGCGCGCCTATAATGACTGGATCGCGGATTTTTGCGCCGCGTCGCCGGACCGGCTGTTTGCCGCGGCCATGATACCGCTTCAGAACATGGATTTTGCGATAGAGGAATTACAGCGTATTGCTAAAATCCCCTGCTTTCGCGGTGCCTTTATCCGTCCCATGTTTATTGAGAACCGCTATTTCACGCACGCCTATTTTAATCCGCTTTGGGCGGCGCTTGAAGAGCTTGGAATCACTGCTGCCGTGCACCCCGCCAGTGGCCTGTGGAACCCCGAATGGACGTCACACGCCCAGTTCATTGAAAAAATGAAAGGGCGTTCAACCACTCAGGTATTTTTGCCCGAAGCGGGTGGCGGGCCGAATGCCGGCGGCGGCAATGGCGGTGGCGGCATACTGCCCCTTCCCGGCAGGGATCTGGGGCATCCGATGTCGCCGATTATTGCGCCCTGGCTCGACAATCACATGTTTGTCGCCAGCACCCTGCTGGGCTTCGCCGTGATGGCGCGTTACCCAAAAATGAAAGTAGTAATGGCGCATGGCAAGGCCTCGTGGATGGAGGAAGTGCTGGAGAAAATGGAAGCGTCTGCTTTGACTTTTCCGACGATCAATACCTATCTGGTCACCACGGACCCCGAAGAGCTCTGGGAAGAGGGCGAGGTCATGCTGGGCTTTGATGCAGAGGAACGGCTGATTCAGAAATTGCCGCAGGACTATGCCAAAAAAGTTGTCTGGGGCTCGCATTATCCGCGTCAGGATACGACCACCGCCTGGGACGCCATCGACAAGCTGGCGGGCGCAGGCGTGGATCAGGCGATCATCGCCCGCATGCTGGGCGGCAACGCGGCGGCGCAGTTCGGCGTCACATTGTCGCAAAAGATAGGGGTGTAGAGTCTGTTTCATTCCTGAGTGAATCAGACCCCCTCCCACCCTCCCCCTTTCAGGGGGAGGAGTACATCACGGTGTAGGGCGGCGCGCTCAGTCGAAGAACAGAAGCGTCCGGATTTCGATGCTTTCGCGCGGCGGCGTTCCAGCAGGCAGACCGGGCGGCTGGAACGATCCATGCGCCGTCCAGCGGGCGGTGCCATCGGTCAGTGAATCGAAACATTTCAGCAGCACGAATTCATCCCGCTCCATGTCCGGGAAATAATACCAGCGCTGGCTCGGGTTATAGGCGACATTATAGATGCGGCCAATCCGCCCGTCGGGATAGTGGCGCTCGACAGTGATCAGGTCTTCGTCCGCAAGATCGCCGTAACCGCAGATCAGGAGCGGCGCTGTCCGCACCGGCCCTTTGATCGGCCGCCAGACATTGATCGAGGCATAACGTTTCCTGAGGCGCGCTTCGGCTTCATCGCGTGGCAGCAGGTCGCGCACCCGCTGCGCGGCGGACGTGGCAGTGAAATCATTGTGAACATAGCCGGCCGGGGGGCGGCGTTTTGTTTTGGCGCGCAGTTCCGCATCATCAATTCTTTGCGTGTGGTCAAACACAATCACCCTGGATGCGCCGGTGACTTCCGTGATGAGCTTTTCCATTTCCGGATAGTAGGTGCGCCGAACCGCTTCGTCGTCATATAGATCAGAAACCGCAGTCTCGCGGCGCATAAACGAAAACCCCTCGCGATCCAGGTGCAGCCGATCCGCGATCGGGCGCGCATTGTGAATCGCGACGTCATGCCGGACATAGGCTTCGCGCGGCGTCGGCTGATCTATACCAGGCTGCGTCACTATGACAATTTGCGCAACCCGCGAGACCGGAGCGAACTGAACCGGCGCGATAACCACATCGAGCAGGTTGCCGTCGACTATGGCAGTCATGCGAGACCTCCTTATGGTTCTTACCAACGTAATCTGATCACATATTGGCGCAGCGCGGCTATTCTGGCAATTCTGAAATGCCTGGATTGGGAACAGGCCCTAATCCGGACTGAGCTGGAGGGATGGGGGTCAGGCGTCTCACCCCCATAAGAAAAATTTAACAAGAGATATGAATCACAATGGCCCTCCCCGGAAAGGGGAGGGCCATGAAATATCTCTGCACAGCTAGCTGTCAGTCCTGGAAAAACATACTCTCCTCGTCATATTCACGACGAAGAGTAGATAGGCCTATCCTAGTTCGACTTGCCAAAAATGTAGGGCTCCAGCGTGGCCTGGGCTTCTGTGGCGCGCTTACGCCACTGGTTGCCGCCATAATAGGCGAGGCTGCCAGGCTCTGCGGTGCCTTCCCCGTTGTAGTAGGTGATACAGTCGCGCAGTGGTGCGGTCCTTATGTCGGCATCCTTGCAATGCTCTGCATAGGCGATCTCCGGCTCTTTCTTCACGTCAACGATGCTGGCGCCCTGCTTGCGCAGTGTCTGCAGCATCCATACGACATAATCGGCATGCGTCACTATCCCGCTGGTGAAGTTGAAGCTGCTGCCGCCGCCCTGGGGACCAGACATGATGAACAGATTGGGAAATCCGTTGCTGTGCAGGCCAAGAAAGGTTTTTACGCCTTCTGTCTGCCACTTGTCGCGCAGGGTTCTGCCGCCGCGGCCGGTGATCATGTTGAAGGTCGCCGTCGCCATCCATTGAAATCCCGTCGCATAGATCAGAACGTCAAGCGGATATTCCACGCCATCATGCACCACGCCCCGGGCGTTTATCTTCTCGACGCCCTTGGGCGCCGTATCGACCAGAT
The DNA here is from genome assembly GCA_009693835.1 of Alphaproteobacteria bacterium. GTDB lineage: Bacteria > Pseudomonadota > Alphaproteobacteria > UBA11222 > UBA11222 > UBA11222. The sequence continues at coordinate 17,553 of SHWM01000026.1, read as the reverse complement.
GCACATGCGGCAGGTTGAAGGTGGGCAGATACTCGTCATGGAACGTCGGACGTTTGCAGCCATAGGGATAGTAAGGCTTGAGCGCCGCAGCTGTTTTCGGATCCCTGACGATGGCGTCAACCCGGGCGCGGATCTGTTCCATAATCCGGAAATTGGTGTTCAGCTGCTTCTGGATTAACTCTTCCTGAGACAGCACGGTATCGAACTTCTTACGCTCTCTGAAGTCGGCAACTTTCCCGGAGAGGAAATCATCATTGGCTTTGATCGCGGTTCGCCCTTCGGAAATCATGTCGAACCTGGCCCGCCGGGCCTTCGCCCAGTTTGGCTCTTTCGACCATGCGTCTATTTCTTCCCGTGTTGTTGCCCGCTGGTCACGCACGTCGATCGACGAAGGCGTGCGCTGGAACACAAACAGCTCCTTCACAACTTTGGCGATTTCCGGAACGACCTGCACAGCGGTAGCGCCGGTTCCGATGATGCCAACGCGTTTGCCTTCCAGACTGATATTGTAATCCCACCGCGAGGTATGAAAGGTCTTGCCTTCGAAGCTCTGCATGCCTTCAATCCGGGCCAGCTTCGGGGTCGTCAGGATGCCGTTCGCCAACACAACGTACCGGGCCCGCATTTTGTCGCCCCGGTCCGTGCTGACGGTCCAACGGCCATCTGCCTCATTCCACTCCGTCTGCCCGACGGTTGTGTGAAACAGGCAATGATCATAGAAGCCGGTCTTCTGCGCTATAGTCTGGCAGTATTCCATGATCTCAAAGCCTGAGGCGAATTTCATGGTCGGGATGTATCCCATTTCCTCCAATAGCGGCATATAGCTGTAGGCTTCGACGTCGCAGGCGATGCCGGGATAGCGGTTCCAGTACCAGGTGCCGCCAACATCCCCACCCTTTTCGCAGAAGCGGACATCGGTAAATCCGGCCTCTTGCAGCTTGTGCCACAGCAGCAGTCCGGCGAATCCGGCGCCTATGACGAGAACTTCGCATTCGTCGGTCAAGGCCTCGCGCTCAATGCGGGGGCCAGAATAAACGTCTTCGAGATATTTGGCAAAATCGCCTTCCATGGGCATGTAATCGGCCGCGCCCCGGCGTTTTTCCTTAAACTCCCTATATTTGGACTGTTCCTCGGCGTTGAATACGGCGCCGGGAGGCGCATCAGGGAAAACTTTCAGCGACTCATCGCTGATCGCGGAGTAGCCCTTGCCGGCGATCTTTTCGGATGCCTTGGCGGCGCGGGTGTCGAAGATTTTCAAGCCGGTGGTTTTGTCGGTGCGGACTGCCTGGGTCATATTTTTTAGCTCTTCCTGATGGTGGGTTGACAATGTCTGGGCCAGCACCCCTTGTTAATTGGCGTGTCCGACCGGTGTGGCGGGTAGAGTAGACTCTTATCATGGTTTCTTGCAACAATTATCCCGGCACCCGGAAAGGATGAGAATTGTTGCAAGATAAAGAGCCGTGGCGCCCCGAGTTAAGTCCGGTTAATGCTGGCTGGCTGGAAGGCGCAGCACCAGCCCATCGAGTGCGTCGGTGATATCTATCTGACAGGCCAGGCGGCTGTTTTCACTCAGGTCCGGAACAAATTGCAGAAGGTTGGCTTCCATTTCGCCTTCCACGGCCCTGCCTACCCTGTCCAGCCATGCCGGGTCTACGAAGACATGGCAGGTGGCGCAGGCGCAGGCACCGCCGCAATCACCATCAATGCCGGGTATGTCATTGTCCATGGCGGCGTCGCGGCATGTTGTGCCGTTCGCCACGGAGACCACATGTTCCGTTCCGCTTGCTTCGATATAGGTTACTTTTGGCATCGTCTGACCTGCGTCTGGATTGGCTTTGGGCGGAAATGTCTATCGAGGATGCAGCACCACCGGCATCCGGGTGAAGCCATGAATAATGTGATGCAGCGTCCTGACCGGCTTGCCCACGATCTCGATTTTACTGAAGCGCTTGACGATTTCTTCCCAGATCACGCGCAACTGCAATTCCGCCAGACGGTTGCCGACACAGCGGTGGATGCCGAAACCAAAAGACAGGTGCTGACGCGGGTTTTTCCGGTCGATCAGAAATTCGTCAGCCCTCTCGATCACCTCACTGTCGCGGTTACCCGACAGATACCACATCACAACCTTGTCGCCTTTATGGATGGTTTTGCCGCCTATGTCGGCCTCCTGCACCGCGGTGCGCAGCATGCAGTTGATGGGGGTCTGCCAGCGGATGATCTCTGACACCATATTCGGGATAAGGCCCGGGTCCTTCATCAGCTTGGCGTATTCCGCAGGGTTTTCATTGAGCGCCAGTACGCCGCCGCTGATGGAATTGCGGGTCGTGTCATTGCCGCCGACGATCAGTTGAATGATATTGCCCAGAAATTCCGGGAACGGCATGTTGGCGGTGGCGGGCGAACCCGCGAGCATGGAAATCAGATCGTTCCTGGGTTCGCCGCCTGCGCGCTGATTCCACAACTCCTTGAAATACATGCCGCATTCCATCAGCTCCCGTTGCCATTGTTCCCAGCTATCGACACCGTTTCCCGGCGATGCGGTGACGACATCGGACCAGCGGGTCAGTTTACGGCGTTCCTCCCAGGGAAAATCGAACAGGGTGGCGAGCGTCATGGTGGTCAGTTCGATGGAAACCAGATCGACCCAGTCGATTACCTTACCCGCCGGAAGGGAATCGAGTATGGCGGCGGCGCGCTCGCGGATGATCGGCTCAAGATTTTCAAGATTGGATGGCGCAACAATGGGGCTCACAACCTTGCGCTGAATGTCATGTTTGGGCGGGTCCATGGCGATGAACATTTCCAGCCCGCCCATGGCGGAGCTCTCTGTCGGTACGCCGATACCGCCGAAGGCAACGCCGCCAATGCCTGCATCCGAGGAAAAGGCCTTGTGGTCCGTCTCTACCCTGACGATGTCATTGAATTTGGTCACAGACCAGTACGGGCCAAAACGGCTTTTGGGTGTAAAATGCACTGGATCCTCTGCCCGCAGCCGGCTGAAATATTCCCCGATTGTGTCGTTTTGAAAAAGCAAAGGATCACTGACATCCATCTCGTCCAGCGGGATTTTGCTCACATCGGTACTGAATATTTCACTTACTGACATGTTCTGATCCTCCGAATTTTCCCAACAGCTGCATGAGCAGGAACATCCAATTCTGACCGCGTTTGGGCCTTTTATAGGGCGCACCTATTTCACGATCAGACCGCTAATACACAAGTGTTAGCCAGTTGTTGAAAATTTGCCATAAAATAATGTTCGATCGATCAATTAAGCGGGCCTGTGCCAGGCGGGCTAATATTCGGTTTTGGAGTGGCGCTTGCGCCGGGACCGCGCAGAACATACGCTGAGGGGGAATAAGCCTTACGTTTAGCGATGGAGTGGAAGAATGACCAGTGCGCCAACCTATACCCCGCCGAAACTCTGGAAGTGGGACGCCGAAAGCGGCGGCCGGTTTGCCAAGGTTAACCGCCCGATCGCGGGAGCAACGCATGACAAGGAGCTGCCGGTTGGCAAGCATCCGCTGCAGCTTTATTCACTGGGCACGCCAAATGGAATCAAGGTCACCGTGATGCTGGAAGAACTGCTGGCGCTCGGCCACAAGGGGGCTGAATATGACGCCTGGCTGATCAATATTGGAGATGGCAGTCAGTTTGGCAGCGGCTTCGTGTCCGCCAACCCAAACTCCAAGATCCCGGCGATGGTGGACCGCAGCACCCCCAAACCCACGCGTATTTTTGAATCGGGCGCGATTCTGCTGTATCTCGCCGAAAAGTTCGGGGCGTTCGTCCCGCAGGACGCCTCTTTGCGCGCGGAATGCTATTCCTGGCTATTCTGGCAAATGGGCAGCGCGCCTTACCTTGGCGGCGGCTTCGGGCATTTCTACGCCTATGCGCCGGAAAAATATGAATATGCGATCAACCGTTTCACGATGGAGGTCAAACGCCAGCTTGATGTGCTGGACCGCCATCTGGCGGACCGTCAATATTTCTGCGGCGATGTGTACACGGTGGCTGATATGGCCATCTGGCCCTGGTATGGCGCACTCGTCAAAGGCACCCTTTATGACGCCGGCGAATTTCTGGATGTGCAAAGCTACACAAATGTAATCCGCTGGACAGATGCAATTGCTGAACGCCCGGCCGTGAAACGCGGGCGTATGGTAAACCGCACCTGGGGCGCACCGGATAGCCAGCTTCCGGAACGCCATGACGCCAGCGACTTTGACAGTAAAATTGCCAAAGTGAGTTGAGCTGAGGCCTGATTTTATCTATGCGTCAGGGTATGAACATATTACGTGCGCGCATTGGCACGTAATAGGTTTCGGCATTTATTGTTTAGGAGTCCGGGATGAAGGTAGGTTTGCTGCAGTTTTTCTCCTGGACGGGCAGGGGACCCATTACGACGGTCTATGACCGTGCGATGGACCGCGTGGACCGCATGGAAGACAGCGCTTTCGACTGTATCTGGCTGGCGGAACATCATTTCACGGATTACAGCGTCTGCCCCTCGGTGACGCTGATGGGGACGCACATAGCCGGGCGTACAAAGCGCCTGCGTATCGGCACGGCCGTCACGCTAAATGCCTATTACCATCCGCTCCGGCTGGTGGAAGAGCTCAACATGCTCGATATTTTTTCCAGGGGCCGCCTCAACTGGGGATCGGGCCGCGGGTTTGATCCCGATGAGTTCAAGCTCTTTGGGGTTACGTCCGGGGACGTGTATGACCGTTTCCGGGAGACCGCCGACATCGTCCAGAAAGCCTGGCAGAGCGAACGTTTCAGCCACCACGGCAAATATTACGACTACGACAATGTCATGGTCCTGCCAAGGCCCTATCAGGACCCGCATCCCCCCGTGTATCTGGCAGCCGATTCGCCCGATTCCATCCGCAAGGCGGGGGCGGAAGGCTACACTATCATGCTGGGCCCACACTCCTCCAATGCCGACTGCAATTACAAACGGACGCTGTATCAGGAAGTGATGGAGGCGAATGGCCATGTGGTGGGCGGCCGCGATCTGCCCATCGTCCGTTTTGTGGCGCTGGGAGAAACACGGGCGCAAGCGGAGTCGGTCGCCCGGGCGAGTTCAGGCTGGACCGTCGGTGCCTACGCCAACGCCAGCAAAACGGCGCATCTCGGTCCCCAGACTACTACCATCAAGTTTGACCGGAAGGTAGACCCGGTCGAGCGCTATCTGAATGATGTCGCCATTGTCGGCACTGCCCCCGAAGTTGTCGACCGCCTCAAACAGCTGGAATCAGAAATTCCCATGAATTATCTGATGCTCGCGCCCATGAGCCATGACACGTTTTTGAGGTTCACCCGGGACGTGCTTCCAAAGCTCGCGTAGCCGTTTACAACGTGCGACGGCTGGTTAGAGTTTGCTGGCTAGGTAATCCACCGTGCGCTGCTCTGAATCGCCACCCACGCTGGTAATTGATGCGCGCAGATCGGTGATGCCGATATCCTGCAGCCGCGCGATGGCGTCATCCAGCACATTCTCGCCGCCCACGATGGCCACGTCTGCGGGGCCGGCGGCCCCTTCCCGGTCGAGCATCGCGCGGTAGGAAGGCAGCGCTTCGTAAAATTTGAGATAACCGGCAAGTGTGGCGCGGGCGGCATCGGGGTCATTGGTCAGCAGCATTGGAAGCCCCGCAACAATACGCGGCGCTGGCCGGCCTGCGTCCCGCGCCGCCTTGTTGATTGATGGCACAATGTGCCGCTCAAGCGTGTTGAGACCGGTCAGCCAGGTAATGGTTCCATCGGTCTCCGCCCCCGCGAGCCGGAGCATCATCGGGCCTAGCGCGGCGAGCAATACACGCACCGGCTGCGGCGCGTCTTCAATATCGACACCCGTATTCACATTATACTGTTCACCCGCATAGTTGACCCGTTCGCCGCGCAGCAGGGGCATCAGCACCGCCAGATATTCCTGCATATGTTTGCCCGGTTTGTCGTAGGACAGGCCCAGCATGTCCTCGATCATCACTTTGTGCGACAGGCCAATCCCCAACGTAAACCGGCCGCCACAGGCGGTGGCCGCCGTCAGCGCCTGCTGGGCGAGCGCAACCGGATGGCGCGGCTGGATTGGCACCACGGACGTGCCCAGCTCAATCCTGCTGGTTTCGCGTCCTGCGATGGAAAGAGCGCTGATGGCGTCGTGACCAAAGCCCTGCACCATCCACATGGTCGGGAAACCCCTGGTCTCCAGCTCCTTTGCCCGCGCGATGACGCCATTGAGATTATTTGCGCCAGCGGCTCCTCTTGTGACTCCGATTTGCATGATGTTTTCCCCTGAAGAAACTTTTCCGCCGCCGCTCATCGTTCAGAAGATGTGGTTGCGGCCACGCCCGTGCGATGTTCGATGAATTCCCGCACACGGCCATGTGTATGTCAAGCTGATCGCGCCGCACAGTGAACAAGCTAGGCGCCAACGGACGTTTAGCCATTGAGTGTCGTTACCGGGATAGGCAAAGTCTGCTAGACTCATTATTTGAAAGTGCAAACGTGCCAACACAGGCGGATGAAACAGGGAGACGCCATATATGACCCAATCCGGACCCCGCAAGGGCAGTGTGCTGATCTCTGGCGTGGGTGCGGGTCAGGGCCTCGGCGCCGCGATCGCCAGACGGTTTTCCCGGGAAGGCTATCCCGTAGTAATCGCGGGCCGCAGCCAGGACAAACTGCAGGTCACGCTGAAAGAATTAAATGATGGCAGCGCGCAGGCCGTTATGGCCATCGGGGACTCCACGCTGGCTGCTGACGTACGGCGCTTCGTGGAGACAGCGGAGGGGCTTGCGCCACTTGCTGTGGCCGTTCACAATGCCGGCAGCAATGAGCCTGCTCCGTTCCTGAAAGTTTCCGAGGAACGATTCACCCGGCATTGGCGCGAACATGCGCTTGGCGGCTTTTTACTCGCGCAGGCTGCGATTCCGAAACTGCTGCAACATGGCGGCGGTTCCCTGTTTTTCACCGGCGCGTCGGGAAGTTTGCGCGGCAAGGCGAACTTTGCGCCCTTTGCCGCCGCGAAGGCCGCCATGCGCAATCTTGCACAAAGTATCGCGCGCGAATATGGGCCCCAGAACATCCATATCGGTCACATCGTGGTCGACGGCGGTATCGATGGTGACCTCCTTAACTCACGCCTTCCGGACCGGAAGAAACAGCTTGGCCCGGACGGGATGCTCAATGTTGATGCGATCGCGGACGCCTATTGGGCAATGCATATCCAGCACCGCAGCGCCTGGACCCTGGAACTGGACGTGCGGCCCTGGACAGAAACGTTTTGAAGAAATTTTTGCGGCCGTAAAACATTCCACACAAGATTTACCCATATGAGGAGAGCTGAATTGCCATATAAGTGCCATGGCCCGTGATGCCGCCGTTTTGAGGGCCTGAGTATGTTTTTTTATCATCGCTAAATATGGCTTAAGACCCAGATCATGAGATTGCTGCTGGTAGAAGACGACAAGATGCTGGGCGGATCGCTTAAGAAGGCGCTGGAGAAGCACGCCTATGGCGTGGACTGGGTGCAGGATGGCGAGGCGGCATTGACCTCCATGGAAAACCTGCCCTTTGTCGCCATCGTGCTGGACGTCAACCTGCCAAAACTTTCTGGCATTGAATTATTGAAAATTATTCGTGGGAAGAAAAACAATACTCCTGTTCTCCTGCTGACGGCGCGCGACACAGCCGTGCAGAAGGTAGAGGGGCTGGACAGCGGCGCCGACGACTATCTGGTCAAACCGTTTGATCTGGACGAATTGCTGGCGCGGCTGCGCGCGCTTATCCGCCGTAGCGAGGGGCGGGCGGAGCCGTCTTTGCAATGTGGCGGGGTGATACTGGATCTGGCCGGAAAACTGGTGTGCAAGGACGGCGTGAACGTCATGATGACTGCGAAGGAGTTTCGCGTTCTGAAACTTCTGATGGAGCGCGCCGGAAAGTTCGTCACAAAACCTGATATTGAATATAGCCTGTATAGCGCGGATGAAGCAGCCGAAAGCAACACCATCGAGGTGTCGATTTACGCCCTGCGCAAGAAGCTGGGCAGCGGGTTCATAAAGACCATACGCGGCGTCGGGTATATGGTCGAAACATGAAAAGCGGCACTCTGACCCGGCGGCTTTTTTTGCGCCTGGGCCCTGTCATTCTGCTCACCATTGCGGCTGTCAGCGGCCTGGCGTTTTACAGCGCCAGGGAAGAGATTAATTTTGAATACGACGCGCAGCTCATCAACAGCGCCAATATTCTCTGGGCGCTGATACAGGATGAGTTGCATGAAACCAAAATGGACTTTCCAAAAGAAATTGGCGATATCGATCTTAATTTGCGTGCCGGAGATGATTTAACAGACAGCGCGGATGCTTACGCCAATGCACGGATGTTCCGGGCGTGGCGGGCCGGACAGTTAATAATGTATTCTGATACGGCCCGGCAGGAAGCCCCGAAGAACCCGCCGGGATTCACAGTCATTAGCCATCAGAATGAAGATTGGGTTCTTTACACGGTAGATATTCCTGATACGGATGTTTCCATCGAGGTGGGAGAAAAGAAAAAACTGCGTGAGATACTGGCGCAGGATATACTTCTGGACCTGACGGTGCCGATGTTGTTGCTCATACCGATAACCGGCGTGTTGATATGGTATGGCATCGCTGGCGGGCTGGGCGGCATCCGCTTTCTTGTCGATCAGATTCAGAGCCGTTCGCCGGATGATTTATCTCATGTGGAAATTGCTAGGCTTCCGGATGATTTACTTCCCCTGGCCAAGGAGTTAAATCAGCTCTTCAGCAAGCTGGAATATTCCTTTACGATCGAGAAGCGTTTTACCGATCATGCGGCGCACCAGTTGCGTACCCCGCAGGCGACGATCAGTCTTCAATTGCAGATGCTGGCGGCTGCGACGACCGACGCGGAGAAAGCGGAACTCATTCAGGAGTTGATGGAGAGCAACGACCGCGCCACCAGGCTGGTCGCGATGCTGCTTACATCCGCAAGGATGCACCATCAGCCGATCAGCCTGCTGCCGGTGGCGGCCTATCCGGCGATAGCCAGCGTCATCGCGGAGCTGGGAATGCATGCCAGTCAAAAATCCATTGAGATATCGCTTGAGGGGCCTGAGGAAGCAGCCGTGATGGCGGATGAAACATTATTCAAACTGATGATGAGCAATCTTATCGAAAACGCCATCAAATTCACCCCGGCCGGCGGTTCTGTGGACGTTGTGATCAGGGCTGGCGGCAAGGGCGTTACTATATCCGTGTGTGATACGGGTTGCGGTATTCCTGTCGAAGAACGTGAACTGGTTTTTGGCCGGTTCTACCGGGTCGAGACTCCACAGCAGGAAGGCAGCGGTCTTGGCCTGGCGCTGGTGGCGGAAATTATTGAACGGTTTTCTGGCACCATTGCCATCAAAACCCCTCCCTCGGGCATTGGGACCCTGGTTGAATTGGAATTACCCCAAAAATAACCGCGAATATCAGTTTCGCATCAGTTTGCCATAATATTGGCGTCAGCAAGCCCTGTTAGACGTTGAAAGGAGTTCAGCAATGGAAAGATGAGTATGAGTATGAGTATGAGAGTGTTTTGCGACTTTGACGGCACCATCAGCCTCAAGGACACCGCCGACGAGATTTTTTCGCGTTTCGCGGCGTCAGAATGGGAAGTCGTTGAGGCGGAATGGCAAAGCGGCCGGATTGGCTCGGCGGAATGCATGCAGCGCCAGATCGCACTGATTGACGCCAGTATGCCCGAACTCGACGCGGTGCTGGATAACATGGAAATTGATCCTGTTTTCCCGGCGTTTGCCCGCTTTTGCGAAGCGATCGGGGCGCCCCTTACGGTCATAAGCGATGGGGTGGATTATTTCATTCGCCGTATATTGCAACGCCATCACCTGGATCATTTACCCATCATCGCCAACACGCTGACGGTGGCGGGAGAACGCAGCTACGTTCTTGGCGGCCTATACACCAGCATTGCCTGCGCCGCCCGCGCGGGGGTCTGCAAATGCAGGCCGGTCAATCTGCACAACGGCGTGCGCATCTTCGTAGGCGATGGCAGATCAGATTTTTGCGTGGCGGGCGCCGCCGATCTGCTATTTGCAAAAAACTCGCTTGCGGCTCATTGCGTGCAACGCTTCATCCCCTTCATCCCCTATCAAAATTTCGCGGACGTGCAGTCTGTGCTGCAGGGCGCCATGCCGGAAATTACGGGGGCGGCACCCGCCAGACATGTCACGGTTTAGATCAAGAGGAAAATATGACCAAGGCTAGCACCCGGAAAATCGTCCCGCTGGACGCCGTTCGCACCGAAGAAGAACTCCGCGAGATGGAAGCGCAATATTGCTCATACGGCGATACGGTGCACTATCTGGACAATCCCAAATTCTTTGAGCGGTGTAAGGGATCGTTCATTTATGACGCGGATGGCCGCGAGTATCTGGATCTGCAAATGTGGTATTCAGCGGTAAATTTCGGGTATGCCAACCCGCGTTTGAATGACGCGGCGCACCGGCAACTGGACCGTCTGCCGCAGGTGGCGTCACAATATCTGCATCGTGAGAAAGTGGAGCTGGCGGCGCGACTGGCGCAGCATATGAAACGCACATTTGGCCAGAAGGGACGCATTCATTTTAATGTTGGCGGTGCGCAGGCGATAGAGGATTCCCTGAAAATAGTGCGTAACTTCACCAAGGGCAAAAGCCTGATGTTCGCCTTTGAGGGAGGCTATCATGGACGCACGCTGGGCGCGTCCGCCATAACCTCCAGCTATCGTTACCGCCGCCGGTTCGGGCATTTCGGTGACCGGGCGCAGTTCATCGAATTTCCCTACCATTTCCGGGGCCCAAAAGGCATGGACAAGGAGGAATATGGACATTATTGCGTGCAGAAATTCGCCCGCCTGTTTGAAAGTGAATATAACGGGCTGTGGGATCCCAAAACCGGTACATGCGAATATGCGGCCTTTTATGTGGAACCCATACAGGGCACAGGCGGCTATGTCATACCGCCGAAAAACTTTTTCATTGAACTGAAGAAAGTGCTGGACGAGCACGGCGTTTTACTTGTCGTCGATGAAATCCAGATGGGCGTCTACCGGACCGGAAAGATGTGGTCGATCGAACATTTTGGCGTGACGCCGGATGTTCTGGTGTTCGGCAAGGCGATTACCAATGGCCTCAATCCGCTGTCTGGGCTCTGGGCGAAGGAAGCCATGATCAATCCGGCCATTTTTCCGCCTGGTTCTACCCATTCCACATTCGCCAGCAATCCCATGGGAACCAGTGTGGCGCTGGAGGTGATGAAAATGATCGAAGAGGAAGATTTCGAGACATCGATCATGCGCAAGGGCGCCTATTTCCTTGCCGGACTACAGGATCTGAAGAAGCGTCACAAAATTGTCGGGGATGTGGATGGCCTTGGCCTGGCGTTGCGCGCGGAAATATGCAGTGCGCACGACAGTTATACGCCCGACAGAGCGATGCTGAACTGGATTGAAGAAGAAGCCATGAAAGGCGATCTGGCCGTGAATGGCCGGAAATATGGCCTGGTGCTAGATGTAGGCGGGTATCACAAAAATGTCATAACACTGGCGCCGTCACTTACCATATCCATGCCGGAAATCGACCTGGCGCTTGACCTGCTGGATCAGCTTTTTACCCGCGCCGGGAAAAAATAATCATGCAGCTTTGCCTGCTTCACCTTGATGACGCTCTCAAATCGCAGCCTGAGTTCATGCAGACCTGCGAGCGCGATGGTGCGCAGCAGATCGAGGCGATGCAGGCCGGCGCCGAGATCAGATTGTGGGGCAGGGAGAGCCAGCTGGACATGCTGCATGCGATACTGGCCGAACAGTTTGCTGTGTCTACTGGCGAACCCAGGCTCTGTTTCATGGGCTCTGGTGATTTTCATCACGTCACGGCGCTCTTGCTGCAACTTACCCTGAAAAATCAGTCGGAGCCTGCCACGGTTATCCATTTCGACAATCATCCGGACTGGGTCAGCTTTGAAAGTGGGGTGCATTGCGGGTCCTGGATAAACTGCGCATGCGCACACCCCAAAATCTCGAGGCTAATCACTATTGGCGCGTGCAGCGGCGATTTGAAACATCCCGACCGGTATGGCGCCATCGGAAAATTATTGTCCGATGGCGTCCTGGAGCTTTTCCCCTATCGCCACCCGCCAAGCAGGGTGAAAAGGCATTATGGCGCCGGAGCCAGCCATCAGCAGAAGGACAAGCACATTCACTGGCAAACCATCGAAAGAATGGGTGAGCACGCGTTTGCAAAAATTCTGTTGCAACGCATTTCAACAAAAAATGTGTACATCACCATCGACAAGGATGTTTTGGCGGCCCAGGACGCAGACACCAACTGGGACCAGGGCCAGATGCGGCTTTCGCTCTTGCTTGAATTGTTATTCGTTATCGGAGGGCAGCATACGATCATTGGTGCGGACGTAACGGGTGACTATTCAACGCCCCGTTTCGGTGGTGATTTATGGACACGCATTAAAAAGCGCGTTGAGATAATTATCGACCATCCCTGGAATTTGCATCGCCATGTCACGGCTAATGCGTTGAACAGCGCAAGTAATCTTGCTTTGCTGGAAGTGTTTTCAGAGGTGATGTCATGAGCGGGCAGCCCGGCTTCGCCATGCTGGCGTTAATTGGCTTCTGCATTGTCTTCGAGGCAGGCAGGGAGATTTGTTTCAAACTGGGTGCGGATTCGTCCACGCTGTTGCAGGCACTTGCAAAACCCGTGATATGGCTGGGCATTGGATTTTGGGCCATTGAAGTGGTTGCCTGGATTAGCGCCCTGGAATATATGCCCCTCAGTATCGCCTATCCATTGATGTCGCTCAGCTATGTGGCGATATTGCTTGGCGGGGCGCTGGTGTTCAATGAATCGGTGAGCAAAAGTCACGCCGCCGGCGCATTCTTGATCACGGCCGGTGTGGCCTGCATAGGATCCACCGGCATATGAGAATTTTTGCGCATTCCAGAATGGACTGCATTCCATTGCTGGCGGCGATGGCGCATCTGGCGTTCGATATTTGGCTGATAGCCGGTTTTAATGATAGGCCATTATGGGTCTCTGCCCTGCTGGGGTGTGTCCATGCGGTTTCGATTTCCTGGAACATCAATGGAGTGTCACATAATTTTATTCACACGCCTTATTTCAGGCCGCGCTGGATGCTTTATGGATTCAGTCTGCTGGAGTCGCTGGCGATAGGTTTTTCGCAGACCTATTATCACTGGGTGCATATGCGGCACCATGCCGGAAACAGCGACCGGAAAAATGCCGATGGCGACACCATCGACTGGCTGTCGATTTACCGGCACGGAAAGAACGGTAATCCGGAAAGTGTATGGGGCTATACCTTCCTGAGCTTCTTCCGCGATGACATGGGCGACATCCACGCCGCCATCGCCAAACGCAGGCCGTTTGACGCGAGGTGGGGAAGGTTTGAGCTATGGGCGTTTATCGGCATGGTAATTGTGGCGTTGGCATACAACTGGAAAGCGGTTCTGTTCTTCGTTCCATTTTATTATCTGGGTAACTGTCTATCGTCGCTCAATGGCTATTATGAGCATTTGCATAGCAATCCAGACAAGCCGATTGCGTGGGGCGTGAGCAGCTATAACCGTTTCTATAACTGGTTATGGTTTGGCAATGGCTATCATGGGGAACATCATTATCGCCCCAGCTGCCACTGGACAAAAATCAGGCAACTGCACGATCGGATCAGCGGGGAGCAACTGCGCGAAGGCGTGCATGTGATTGGCACCTGCCATGCGCTGGGGTTCATGGCAAAAAGCAACCGCATAAAGGCGGCCGTCTGATGCTGTGGTCGATGGGACTCAAGCGCTTCGTTCGCCGCGGCAGGCTCCTGGTCACGGATGCCGATGGTAATGAGCATGAATTCGGCCGCGCCGGCGCGACACCCGCCTGCGCCATACGGCTGCATGCGCGTCCACTGCACTGGAAACTGCTGGTCAACCCCGATCTTTACTTAGGTGAAGCGTACATGGACGGCGCCCTTACCATGAAAACCGGCAGCCTCTACGATCTGCTGTATCTTTTCGGCCTGAATATCCACGATGAACCCATGACGGGCATGGAAAGCCTATTTGACGGCGCCCAACGGATGTTTCAACGCTTTTTCACGGCCATTCCCGCCTCTTCGGCCAGGCAAAATGTTGCCCATCATTATGATTTGCCGGATGCGCTCTATGAACGTTTCCTGGATAGCGACCGGCAATATTCCTGCGCCTATTTCACGCACGAGGATGCCTCGCTGGAACAGGCGCAGCTTGACAAAAAAAGGCACATCGCGTCCAAGCTGCTTTTAAAACCCGGGATGCGCGTGCTCGATATCGGCTGCGGCTGGGGCGGCCTGGCGCTGTATCTGGCACGGGAATTCGGCGCGCATGTGACCGGACTGACGCTTTCGCAGGAACAGCACAAGATCGCCTGCCGCCGCGCCACGGAAGCCGGGCTGGAGCATCAGGTGGCGTTTCATCTGCGCGACTACCGCGACGAAAAGGCCGGTTATGACCGGATCGTATCGGTGGGCATGTTCGAGCATGTGGGTCTGCGCCATTATCCGGACTTTTTCGCGCAGATTAAAGCGCTGCTCAAGCCGGATGGCGTCGCGTTGCTGCACTCCATCGGGCGGATGGATGGGCATGGCCTCACCAACCCATGGCTGAAAAAATACATTTTCCCCGGCGGTTATGCGCCCGCCCTGTCAGAGGTATTGCCGGTGATCGAGAGGTTGGGGCTATGGGCTACGGACATTGAAATACTGCGCCTGCATTATGCATTCACATTGGCTGAATGGCGCAAACGCTTTGAAGCGCAGCGCACAGAAATCGCCTCGCTGTATGACGAGCGATTCTGCCGCATGTGGGAGTTCTATCTCTGCGCCGCCGAGATAGATTTTCGCCTGCTTTCCACGATGGTCTTCCAGATACAGATCGCCCGCGACATCAATGCCGTGCCGCTGACGCGAAACTATATGGTCGACGCTGAGCGCGCTTCAACGCATATGCAGGAGGCGAACCATGCAGCCGCCTGACAGCCTAAGTTATTTTATGGAAGGGACGAACGGAAAGGGCGTGCTGCTGGTTCATGGCCTGACCGGCGCGCCGGGGGAAATGAGATTTGTCGCCAAGCGGTTGCACCGTGAGGGCTACAGTATCTATGCGCCATTGCTGGCGGGGCATGGCGCCGGCATATCAACGCTGACCGCAACGCGCTGGCAGGACTGGCTCGAAAGCGTGCAACGCGCGGCGGAAGAACTGGCCAGCCATGTGCAGGAAACCTTCGCTGCGGGCATTTGCGTGGGTGGCAAGCTTGCCATGCTGGCGGCGCATGAAGCGCCCGGACTCCTCAAAGCAGTGGCCATTTATTCGCCCTGCTTTCGCTATGACGGCTGGAACGTGCCGTTTTACTATCCGCTGCTCTCACGAAACATTAGCTGGCTGGCGCACATTCCTTTCCTCGACCGCCTGAGCTTCCGTGAAACCGGCGCTATTGGCATTAAAGACGAACGCCGCCGTCGGCTGATGATGAATTTGCTATCACGGGGCGTGATAGAGGATTTCCCCGGTAAGGGGCTGGTGGAAATGCACCGTCTGGGCAAGACGCTGAAGCATCTGTTGCCGCAGATGCGCACGCCCACTTTGATTCTGCATGCCAATGAGGATGATCTAAGTCATCCGCGCAACGCCCGCATTATCGCCAATAATATTGGGGCGCCGCACAGGCTAGGCTGGATTCAGGACAGCTATCATATGATCCATCTGGACGGCCAGCACCGCAAGGTGGCGGAGATGACGGCGAATTTTTTCGATGATCCAGTTGGAAACATTGAGGCGCAATATGCCTGACATCATCATTCTGCAAACCCTGCGCGATGTCGGTTCCCTTAGCTGGAACAAATGTTTTCTGGGCGAAGTGGAAAATTACGAATATCTGTCCGCCATTGAAGAAGCAGGAATAAAGGGGTTTTCCTGGTCCTATGTTACAGCCTGGGAGCACGGCGTTCTTGTTGCAGCCATGCCAGGCTTCATTACGGACTATGCGCTGGACACCACGTTGCAGGGGACGTGCAAGAAAATCACGTCGTCCATCTCTTCCGCCTTCCCTAATCTGTTCAAATTGAAAATGGCGTGCCTGGGCTCGCCTTGCACGGAAGCCGGTATTGCCGGCTTCCGTCCGCAATTGAAAATGACCGACAAGCGCATGGTTCTGAGGGCCATGGCGCTGGAGTTTGAACGCTTTGCGCGTGCGCAGGGGTGCAGTCTGATCAGCGTAAAAGATATTCCGGAACCCCTGCAAGCGCTGTGGGAGCCAGCCATTCAGGCGCTAAAATGCGCCAGCCTGCCAGGCCCGCCCACCGCCTATCTGGATATTGATTTCGCCAGTATCGAAGATTACATGGCGCGATTGTCGTCCGCCACGCGCAAGGATATGCGCCGGAAATTGAAGGCGGCGGAAGCTGTTGAAATTCGTACTGCCCATTCACTGGATGATGTGCTGCCGCAGTTGATGGCGCTCTATCATGATACGAGAAACCGCAGCGGATGGCAGTTTGAGGAACTGACGGCAGACTATTTTCGCGGCGTTCTTGCAAACATGCAGGGGAATTCCTTTTGCACACTTTACTATGTGCAGGGCCAGTTGCTTGCCGCCAATCTGCTGGTGCGGGATGCCACCACACTCATAGATAAATTCTTCTGCATGAACTATGAGGCGGGACGCAAATATAATCTTTATTTTCTGAGCTGGTTTACCAATATCCGGTTCTGCCTGGAACATGGTGTTATGCGTTACCAGAGCGGACAGGCCCATTACGAAAATAAACTGCGGCTGGGGAGCAAGCTTACCCGTAACCAGATGTATTTCAAACACCGTAACGTTTTCGCGCAGGGGGTTCTTAGACTCGCCGCCCCTGTGTTGTCGGCGGATGAAACGGTAAAGTAAGGGAAAATGAAACGACGGGCCATATTCTGGGTGCTGATCCCCATCTGCAGCACGCTGTACCAGGCATTTGCAAAGCTGACCGCCGATCATATGCAGGAGCAGGCTTTTTCCCTGGGTTGGCTGCAACAGGCGGGCGCCACGCCCTGGCTGTGGGCGGCTCTGGCATGCGAGATCGCTGCCTTTGCCGTGTGGTTGCAAATCCTTGGCGAATATGAACTGAGCAAGGCATATCCCATGACTGCCGTCAGCTACGTTTTTATTCTTGCGGTGAGCTGGTTTGGGTTTAACGAAGATATCCTCTGGCCACAATTATTTGGCGGCGCGCTTATATTATGTGGCGTCCTGCTGATCGGGCGATCAGATAGCCTGAAGGAAATGGCAGGGTGAGGAAGCTTATTTTAACTGTGTTCCCCGTCAGCGCCAATGGCACAGATTTGAGGTTGTGATTTAAGGAGTGTTGGGGCTTCGTCGTAGTGACGAAGGAACGAAGATGAAGCCCCAACACTCCTTGAGAAAATCGCCGACAAAGGCCCCTGCTGAGCGTGTGGTGAAGG
>SHWM01000025.1 GCA_009693835.1 Alphaproteobacteria bacterium | reverse complement strand
GGTGACATCGTCATCCTCGACAATCTCGGCAGCCACAAGGGCCTGGCGGTGCGCAAGGCAATCCGCGGCGCCGGCGCAAAACTTCTGTTCCTGCCGCCATACTCGCCCGATCTGAACCCAATCGAGCAGGTCTTCGTCAAACTCAAACACCTCATGCGCAAAGCTGCCGAACGCACCGTCGAGGATACGTGGCGGCGCATCGGCAACCTGCTCGATGACTTCCCTCCACACGAGTGCGCCGCATACCTCGCTAACGCTGGATATGGACAAACCTAATGTCATCCCGCTCTAGCGCCGGAGATCTGCCTTATCTGCCGGACGGTGACGCCCGCCGTTTTCATATCGAGCAGAAAAAAACTCAAGCCCTTATGCTTGGGCCTGGCCGGATCGGAACGCGCCACCAGAGTGCCCCAGTCGGCCAGATGCCCAAAACTGGTCCAGATTTTTTGTCCGTTAATGATCCAGTCATCGCCGTCTTTCACAGCGCGGGTGCGCACGCCCGCCAGATCGGACCCGGCCCCCGGCTCCGAAAACAGCTGACACCAGGTTTCCCGGCCCTCCAGTGCGGGGCGGATGAAACGCTGTTTCTGTTCGGGCGTGCCCAGCACCATCAGCATTGGCATGGCCAGTCCCAGGCCGATAATGAACAGATCGATGGAAACATCAAACTGCGCCTCTTCCTGCGCGTAGATAACACCCTGCATCGGCGTGCCGCCCATACCGCCATATTCCCTCGGCCAGGTGACGGCGGCGTAACCGGCAGCAGCCTTCATTCCTTGCCAGGCCCTGGCCCGCGCCAGAGCGGCGGCATCCATCGCCTCGGCGGAAAGGATCGAGCCGCCCGCCACACCCGCCGCGCGGCGCTGCGCATTGGCCGCCAGCCAGCGGCGCACCTGGCTGCGAAATTCGGCTTCTTCCGGCGTGTCGTTGAAATCCATGGACCTGTCTTACCTTAGCCCCGGCCAGCGGACAATGGGGGGGGCGGAAGCGCGCGTGTAATAGCCCAATTTCCTTGCATGCCCGTAATCGCCTGCGTCACAAAGTTCTCTCGTCTGGATTAAAAGCTTTGAACTTGGGGATCATGACATGGCGCTTCGCTTGCCCGCTTTATGGCGGGTCACGCGGGCCATTCATGGTTTGAGACCGTGTTAAAAGGTAACGTCCCCCTTAATTAATAATTAAAATTAATAATCATCCAAAATCAGGGGCGGAATGGATTGATAATCCGTACACTTCCTATCTGGCGCCCGTGCGAGAGGTCTTCGGTATAAAGTTCCGGGCAGCCCGTGGCGATGGCGGCGGCAAGGATCGCGCTGTCCCAGAATGAAAACCCATACGCGGCCTTAATCTCCAATGAGCTTTGCAGGATGGCAACCGTGTTGTCCTGAATCTGAAATCGCAACCATGTCCGCATCAGATCTGCGGCTGTCTTGTGTGGCAGCGGGGTAGGGCGTGAGGAGCGCGTTGCCTGAACGTAGAATTCCTGCAGGACCTGCACAGACAGAACGCAGTCATCTCTTTCAAGCAGGGCGATGGCTTTTGCGGCTTTTGCCGCCTCATCCATGGCCGTACTGATGGAATAGATCAAAATATTGGTATCGAGGAAAACGGACAAACTATTGCTCGCGCGAATGAAGTTCATCGCGCGATATGTTGCCGGAAGCGCGGAAGTTGCGGATGCCCGCTCGCAGCGCCTTTTCCTCAAGCTTCAGCTCTTCATTCTGCGTCACAGCGCTGGCATAGGCAGTGAGGTATTGCTTTACCAATGCCGAGACGGAAGTATCCTTTTCGGCGGCCTTCATGCGGGCGCGGCGATAGGTCTCATCGTCCACAGATACTGTGATATTTTTCATGTTTTCACAGTATCACAGTAATCCAGCCCTGTCCATGCTGTTAGGAACACCATGCCTGTAAGGGCGGCGACCTGGGGTAATAACTTGATCAGAGGGGAACGTCCCCTATAACAAGACGCGTCGCCTGCCAGCTTTACGTTTTTGGAGGAAGTTTAACGGTTCAGGTCGCAAAAATAACAGGTATCACAAGATGTTGCGGAAGATCACTTTGTCAATAACGGACAGTAGTGGTAGCGTCCTCTTTGATCCTTTTCTCCCTATTCCCTATTCCCTTTTCTTCTTTTCCGAGGAATGGTTAGGTTCCTTCTGCAAAAGCCACGAGCAGAAGTAGCTTTATTCCACTTTTCAACGCTGTGCGCTCAATAAGTGAGAGCTTCTCCCTATTAAGGTCATTCAGAGGGATTTCGCTTGGCAAAATAATTATGGCCAGGCAGGGGACTTTGCCAGTTTCTAACCCATAATGTGAACTCTGCCCAATGCCCTCATGCCACTTCGTTAGCCGCTCTACCTCGATAGCGTATTGCTCAGTTAGAACGTCAACGCGACCATTTTGAACAGGATATTCCGTACTACCACCGAGCTTCCGCGCCAATGCCGCAGACCATACCGTTTCATTTTCCTGTGGATTCAAATGCAAAGGAATAACAGGCGCAATATGCGTCGTGAGTTCAGTGCTGGAAATTTCATGTTTCGACGACGCCGTATCTTCCGGCTTGCCTGACAACCTCTTCAGGCCAATTAATAGCCCAATCAGAAGGATGGCAAATCCGACAATGAAGACGGCGCGCTTGGCAGTAGAATGAACCTTAACTTGAACTGGCATGGTGTCACTTTGAGAATAGGACAAGGAAAATTACAGCGATAGTTACCGCGACAACAATGATGGTTGTGTTGTTGCTCTTCTTAACTTCAATGGAAGTTTTTCCGCTGGCCGTTTCAAAAATTGCCTTAACTGAATAGTCGCTATTCGTAGAAGACTCCAGGTCTTGCACATTGCGAACAGTGTTGTGCATGTCACGCTCGCTTCGAGTGTGACGCTGCTCGGCCCTTACCGCTTCAACATCCAACTCAAGCTTCTTCTCAAGCGCCTTCTCGATAAGCTTTTGTCTCTGCTCAAGTGGCAAGTCCTGAAACGCCGCTTCAAGGAGATTTCCTGATGCTGGCCGATTGACGAGATCCTTTGAGCCGTCATTCGAAGGTTTGTCCGCCCTGCTTCACCTCAACCAGTCAGATATTTTTTGCATGAGAGTTCTTGGTGGCAACTCAACTAGGAGAATTATCTCGCCTTGCGGCAGCGTTAGAGCATGTGTGATTTTGCGCATTGTGTCGATGTTCTGTACTAGCGCATTGATTCTACGGAACTCTTCTTCTATATATGCCAACCGAATAGCGGCTTCTTCCTGCTCGGTAGCCGCCAACAAATGTTGCGCCGCCTTTGCGTCTCCATCAGCCAGCCACTTTGCCTTTGCAACTACATATTCCGGAAGAGAGAACGACGAACTCACGGCCACTAGTTCTTGGATTGGCTTTAGCACGTCTTGCATCCACGTTTCTGGAGAGGAATTAACGTGAATTGTCTTCTTTCTGAAGTAGCTAGTCCGGAGCTTTTTTATAAGATCAAACCTAACTGAGACCGGCAACACTGGTGGAACTAGAGCAATTAGCCTCTCCGCAGTCTGCCCACTCATTTTTACACTACCGCTCCGCCACTTTGAGTATGTTGCTCGCGCGTAATCTGCGGCAGAATCACCATGCGCCCTAGCGTATAGATTAAAAATTTCTATGGTATCGGCCGGAGAGGGGGATAGAAATATTTTCTCGATGTCTTTGTCGATTCCACCCAACTGACGAGACAACTCGGTTCGCTTAGATACATGCGAACTTCCGTAGCTAAAGTTTCTTCTTCTTCTGTAATAGCGGTATGCCATTGAACCTTCCAAAGAAACCTAACGTTTGCGCTCGGGTATTACGGGTACTTAAAGGGGACGCTACCCTTTAATTTCCCAGAACACCGAAAGCGCATCCCCCGCCCCCTCACCGCCCCGTCGGCAGGTCGCTGAACGCTACGCCGGTGTCCACGCGCACGTCGCCGGGCAGTTTCAGCACGCGTTCGGCGATGATGTTTTTGAGGATTTCGTCGGTGCCGCCGGCGATGCGGATGCCGGGCGCATACAGCCAGTCATCGGCAAACGCCGCGCGATAGGGCACGATCTGGCGGTCCTGAATGATGCCGCCCATATCCATCAGTTCCATCGCAAACGCGGCGAGGTCCTGGCGGCGCGGCGCGCTGACGGCCTTGGTGATGGAGCTTTCAGGCCCCGGCGTGATCCCCTTGCTGAGCGCGGTGAGCGAACGGAAGCGGATATATTTCAGCCCCTGCGTCTGCACATGCCAGTCGGCGATTTTTTCGCGCACGGCGGCGTTGTGGATGGCAGGGCCATCGATCAGTTCCGCGTCACGCGCAATCTGGATCAGTTCATCGACGCCGACATTCATGCCGATATTGCCGACGGCGGAACGTTCATTCATCAGCACGGTTAACGCGACCTTCCAGCCCTCGCCCGCGGCGCCCACACGGTTTTTATCCGGGATGCGCACATTTTCCAGAAACACTTCGTTGAAATGGCTTTGGCCGGATATCTGTTTGATACGGTCCACCCGGATGCCGGGGGTTTTCATATCCACCAGAAAGAAGGTCAGCCCCTTGTGCTTGGCGAGCCCGGGATCGCTGCGGGTCACCAGAATGGCCCAGTCGCTGTAATGCCCGCCCGAGGTCCAGATTTTATGGCCATTGACGATCCAGTCATCGCCGTCGCGTTCGGCGCGGGTGCGGATGCCCGCCAGATCGGAACCCGCGCCCGGTTCGGAAAATAGCTGGCACCAGATTTCATCGCCATAGAGTGCGGGCTGGATATAGCGGCTCTTCTGCTCGGGCGTTCCATGCACCATCAGCATCGGCATCGCCATGCCGGTGCCGATCAAAAACACATTGCCGGGCAGATTATAATTTGCCTCTTCCTGGCCATAGATGACGTTCTGCATGCTGGTGCCGCCCATGCCGCCATATTCCTTTGGCCAGGTGATCGCGGCATAGCCGGCGGCCGCCTTGATCTTCTGCCAGGCCTTGGATTCGGTCACGCCCACACGCGTGGCGGGCGGTATCGTCAGGGCGTTCTTCTCCAGCCATTCCCGCACCTGGGCGCGGTAAGCCGCCTCTTCCGGCGTATCTTCGAAATCCACTATTTCACTCCCGGCAGCTGATTATAGGGGACGTCCTTGTCCACGCGGATGTCGCCCGGCAGGCCCAGCACCCGCTCGGCAATGATGTTCTTCAGGATTTCATCGGTGCCACCCGCGATGCGCATACCCGGCGCCATCATCCATGCCGCCTGAAACGCCGCCTTGTAAGGGGCGAGATCCATATCCGTGACGATCCCCGCCATATCCATCATTTCCATGGCGAAGGCGGTATATTCCTGGCCGCGCGACGCGCTGACCGCCTTGCCGATGGAATTTTCCGGGCCGGGGGTTTGCCCCTTGCTCAGTGCGGTGATGGTGCGGAAGCGGGTGAATTTAAGCCCCTGCCCCTGCACATACCAGTCGGCCAGCCGTTCCCGCACGGCGCTGTTCTTGATCGCGGGCTGCCCATCCGGGAAGGTTATTTTGCGCGCCAGATCGATCAGGTCATCCGTACCCAGAGCGCTGCCGCCGCCGCCGATCGCCATGCGCTCGTTCATCAGCGTGGTGAGCGAAACTTTCCAGCCGTCGCCGATGGCGCCAAGGCGCTGCGTGTCCGGAATGCGCACGTTGGTGAAGAACACTTCATTGAAATTGGCCCCGCCGGAAATCTGCTTGATCGGACGGATTTCGATGCCGGGCGATTTCATATCCAGAAAGAAGAAGGTCAGCCCCTTATGTTTCGGCACGGTGGGGTCTGATCGGGTCACCAGAATGCCGAAGTCGCAATAATGCGCGCCCGACGTCCAGATTTTCTGGCCATTGATGATCCAGTCATCGCCATCTCGTTCCGCGCGGGTACGGATGCCCGCCACGTCCGAGCCGGCCGCCGGTTCGGAAAATAGCTGGCACCAGATTTCCTCGCCATGCAGCGCCGGTTTGACATAGCGCGCCAGCTGTTGCGGCGTCGCATAGGCCATCATGGTGGGAATGCACATGCCAAGGCCAATGTCGAAAAACCCGCTCGGCAGATTATATTTGGCTTCTTCCTGCGAATAGATGACGTTTTGAATGCTGGTACCGCCCATGCCGCCAAATTCCTTCGGCCAGGTAATTTTGGCATAGCCGGCGGCCGCCTTTTCCGCCTGCCAGGCGCGGGCCGTTTTCAGCGCGGCGGCTTCATCCATGCCGGCGCGAAAAACGCTTTGCGCAGATTCCTGCGGGGCGTTCGCCTGCAGCCATGCCTGCACCTGTTGGCGGAACGCGGCTTCTTCCGGTGTATCATCAAAATCCATGACTTTGTCTCCCTTTGCCGGTTCTCAGGCCGCATTACGCTTTTCCAGCTCGCTCACCAGTTTATCTTTCCAGGACAGATGGCTGCCCAGGCTGAGGCTGAGCCATTTGGCGCGCCGGTAATACAGATGGCAGTCAAATTCCCAGGTGAAGCCCATGCCGCCATGGGTCTGAATGTTTTCCTTGGCGGCAAAGTTGAACGCTTCGGTCGCGGCGACGCGGCATCCCGCGGCGGCGGCGGCCAGATCCGGCGCGCCGGTCGACAATGCCCATGCACCGTAATAGGAGTTGGAGCGCGCCAGTTCATTCTTGATATACATGTCCGCCAGCTTGTGCTTGATAGCCTGGAACGAGGCGATCGGGCGGCCAAACGCATAACGGTTGAGCGCATATTCCTTCGCCATATTGAGGCACGCATCGGCGCCGCCGACCTGTTCAAACGCCACCAGCACGGCGGCGTGATCAAGCACCTTCTGCACAATCGCCCAGCCGCCGCCCTGCGCGCCCAGCAATTCGCCCGGCGCATTATCAAAGGTGACGTTGGAAAGGTTGCGTGTGGGATCGAGCGTGCGCAGCGGCGCGCGGGTGACGCCCGGCCCCGTCAAGTCAACAATGGCGAGAGAGACGGATTTTTCATCCGTTCCGCTGCCGGTCTTGACTGCCACGACAGCGAAATTCGCCACGTCGCCATCCGGCACCGGCATTTTGACGCCCTTGACCTTGCCGCCGTCAAAGCTGACCTTCATCGTTCTGGGCGTGGCCGCCTGGGTGCTTTCGGAAAGCGCCAGCGTGCCGATCATTTCGCCCGCCGCCAGGGGCGGCATATATTTCTGCTTTTGCGCCTCGCTGCCGGCCAGCAATAAGGCCTCGGTCGCCAGATAGACCGAGGAAGAAAACGGCACCGGGGCCAGCGAACGGCCAAGCTCTTCCGCGATCATGCATAATTCGAGATGCCCCAGGCCGATGCCGCCATAAGCTTCGGGTATGGTTGTACCCGTCCAGCCCAACTCGACAATGCCTTTCCATACTTCGCTGGCATGCGTTTCATCCGTATCAAGAATGCGCCGCACGACTTTCAGGCTCGATTTGTCGTTTAAAAACCGTTGCGCCTGATCTTTCAGCAATTTCTGGTCATCGGAGAAATCGAAATTCATGTCAAAAATCCACCCTTTTGGAGATAATCCCTGTTAGGAGCGTAGGGCTGCGCCTGGCGCCCTGAATATCAGGCCACAGAAAACATTGTCAGCTATTGCCTGACAAGATATTTCTTTCAACGCCAGATTATAAAGGGGATCTAATCATTGACAGGCGGATTTCCCGCAGCGCCCTCAAGCATGTTTGACTTCAGCTTTTGCAGCAGGCGGTATAATTCCTGTATATCGGCCTTGTTGACCGACTTATAGACTGTTTCGAACTGTTGCATGCCGAGCTGCTTCAGCCGTTCGAAAAACGGCCCCTGTTCGCCGCCTGCCAGACATATCCGCTTGACCCGCCGGTCGGATGGGTCCGGACGGCGTTCAATGATATTCTGTTCTTCCAGCCGGTCGAGCAGCCTGCCCAGGGGCGCCGGGGCGATTTCGCTTTCTTCCGAAAGCTGGCTCTGGGTATGGCCATCTTCACGGGCAAGCTGTATTAACACCCGCCACTGCTGTGACGTGATGCCTGCCTCTTTCACTTTGTTTTCAACCGCGCGGAACAGCATCCTGGAGACGTCATAAATCAGCCAGCCGACTTCACTCTGCAGTTCAAAAAAATCGGCGGGCGGCGGCCCTGAAAGCACGGGATTGGTGGGAGGCATCTGATTGGTCATCTAAGAAACAGGATCATTTTATAATATATACATAATTATTATATAAGAGTATACTAATTATTAAGGCAAAAGAAGCAATCTGCAGCCTCACAAATCCTAACAGGTTTTTGGTTGGCGCTGGCGCGTGTATAACTAAACAAGTAGTTGAAATGTTTGATGATTTACCCATAACCTGGGCTGAGTTCAGGTGCCGTTCCGGCCGCGCCCCTGGCCCGCATCCCGGCATCATGGCGGAGCTGGGCGCAATGATCGAAAGTCTTGCCCCTGAAGGTATCCGGGTCCGGGTTCCCTATCAGCCCCTTATGATCGGCGACACGGGGCGCAATGTCCTCCATTCGGGATTGCTGATGATCCTTCTGGACAGCCTGTGCGGCATTTCGATCATTCAGAAACTCCCGGCCCCCGCCTCGATTGCGACCCTTGACCTGCGGGTAGACTATCTGCGCGCCATTTCCGCAGGCCTTGATCTGATTATCACCGGGGTTTGTTACAAAATGGGCCGCAATGTAGGTTTTTCCCGGGGCGCGATATACACCACCGATCCATCCGATCCCGCCGCCATCGCCAATGGCACCTTCATGCTGGGCACAGCTGGCGATCCGTCGCCGCTTCTGACATCCGAAGCACAGGGGCAAAGCGCATGAGCCAGCCGCCCAATCAGACCCCACCCAATCTGCAGGACGTTGTCACCGGAGATATTTCCGGGCTTTTCGACGCCATCCCTTTTGTGCATTGGCTCGGCCTCACGGCCAGCCGGGACGCGGAGGGCGTCCTATGCGTGATGCCGTTCTCGCAGCGGCTGATTGGTAATCCAGTTCTTCCTGCACTGCATGGCGGCATGGTCGCCACCTTTCTGGAGGCTACCGCGCTCGCGGTTGTTGTCGATGCGCAAAATGACCCCGATGCGCGCTGCGGCAAGGAAATCCCCCGCATGATCAGCACGACGATCGATTATATTCGTCCCGCCGGTCCGAAAGATACTTATGGGAGGGCGGAAATCATCCGTCTGGGGACGCGGTTGGCTACCGTTGTCGCCACCATCTGGCAGGAAGACCCGGCCCGCCCGGTTGCGCGCGCCAATTGCCATTTCCTCGTCGCTTCTGGGGCAAGCTCCGCCTCTAAATCCTGAATAGCGTCATACCTTCCGCACTGTATGGAGTAAGTTTTATGCGTTCATGGATTGTCCCTGGCCTTGTATTGCTGCTGGCGCTTGGCACCTGCGGCAAGGGTGACGATTCCAAGCCCGCGGGAGAACCCGATAGCGGCGATGCACCTGCCAAAACTACGCAATCCCCTGCGGCAGTGGAGCTGAAACCCATTGAGCTGTCCGTTATCAAGCCGGTTATGGAGCAGATCATCGAGCCGGTCGTGGGCACCGGCACCATCGCGGCCACGCAGAAGTCCAATATCGGTCCAAGCGTTTCGGGCGTGCTGGAAAAGACCTTCGTGGGCGTCGGCGACCGGGTGAAAAGCGGTGACCCGCTGTTCGAGATACGCCAGATCGATTTCCTGACCCGGCTGCAGGAGGCGCAGTTTCAGGTAAAACTGGCCCAGGCTGATTTTGCCAACGCCAAATCGGAATATGACCGCATTAGCGCCTTGCAGGCCAGCGGCGTCGTTTCCAAAGGTCAGATGGACAAAATCCAGGCGCAATATTCCGTTTCCGAGGCGCGGCTTGGCATCGCCGAGATTAATCTGACAAAAGCAAGGCAGAGCCTCGACGACACCACCGTGCGGGCGCCCTATGACGGGGTGATCGTCGGCCAGAACAAGTACCGCGGCGAATATCTTTCCGTCATAGGCATGCCGGGTATGGATAGCGGGGGCGGGGGCGGACGCGGGGTGTTCGACATCTCCAAGATCGACACAGTGGCCGCAATCGTCGAAATTCCGGAAACCAAATTACGGTTCGTACGCCTGGGCACCCCCGGCGTGGTGCGCATTGACGGCATGAACAGAGAATATCCGAGCCAGGTGCATGTAATCAACGACCAGATCGATCCGGTCAGCCGCAATGTGCAACTGCGTCTGGTGATCCTTAACCCGGATTACGCGATCAAACCCGGCCTGTTTGCCAGGGCCACCCTGAATTCGGATCCGCGCACGGCCCTGACGCTCGATCGCCGCGCGGTGCTTGGCCAGCTTGATGCGCAATATGTCTTTGTCGCCGTGGATGGACGGGCGCGGCAAACAAAAATCAAAGCGCGCGAACTGGACGCCCTGCGTGTGGAAATTCTAGAAGGCCTCAGCCCGGATGCGCATGTGCTGGCCGGTCCCAACCTGATGTGGGTAAACGACGGCGATGCGGTCTCGGTGGAGATGGCCTATGTGGATTAGCGATCTTTCGATCAAACGCCCCGTATTCGCCGTCATGCTGATCGGGGCGCTGGTGGCGCTGGGCGTCATTTCGATCACGCGCATCGGATATGATCTGTTTCCAAGCGTCGAACTGCCGTTTGTCAGCATCGTAACCAAGCTCGAAGGCGCCGCCCCCGGCACCATCGAGACAGAAGTAACCGACATTATCGAGGAACAGGTCAACACGATCTCCTCCATCAAAAGCATCCGCTCGCAAAGCTTTGAGGGCCGTTCCTCCGTCGCGGTTGAATTTGAATTAAGCCAGAATGTCGACATCAAGGCGCAGGACGTGCGCGACAAGGTTGCCATCGCGATCAAGGACCTCCCGCGGGATGTGGAGCAGCCCATCATCAGCAAGGTCGATCCGGATGCGCAGCCAATCATGTCCGTCATGGTGGCGGGGGATTTGCCGATCCGCGACATCACCATGTTCGCCGACAAGGTGGTGAAGGAGCATATACAGCGTCTGCCGGGCGTCGGCTCGGTAAGCCTGGTGGGGGGGCGCGATCGCGAGGTGCGTATCTGGCTGGATGCGGACAAGATGCGGGCCTATCAGCTGACGGCGCAGGATGTAATCAACGCTGTTCATAACGAACATGCGCAATTGCCAGGCGGACAATTGCAGACATCGGGAAATACGGCGGAATTTGGTCTCAAGACCATGGGCGAGGCCCGGTCAGTAGCAGAGTTCGGCGACATCGTGGTGGCGTTTCGCAATAACGCGCCCACCCGCATCCAGGATGTGGCGCGCATCGAAGACGGAATGGAAGATGAGCGCACCTATGCCGAATTGAATGGCCAGACAGGCGTGTCACTGGAAGTAAGGCGTCAGTCGGGCGAAAACACCCTGAAGGTCGCCAAGTCGGTCAAGGCGGAACTGCTCAAGATCAAGACGCAAGCGCCCGCAGGCATGAACATTGTCGTCGCCCGAGACATCTCCAATTTTATTCAGGGCTCGGTCGAGGACGTGACCAAGGACCTGTTGATCGGGCTGGGGCTGGTGGTGCTGGTTACCCTGGTGTTCTTGATGAACGGCCGCGCCACAATGATTGTCGCCATCGCCATGCCGACATCGATTGTGTCCACTTTTTTTGCATTTTACGTGGCCGGATTTACGCTGAACATGATGACTATGATGGCGTTGAGCGTGGCGGTCGGCCTGGTGGTGGACGACGCCATCGTGGTGCTGGAGGCCATTTATCGCGCCATAGACGAGGGGCACGAGCCGATGCAGGCGGCGTCCATCGGCATCAAGCGTGTGGGCGGCGCCGTTGTGGCGGGCACGAATTCAATGCTGGTCGTGTTTGTGCCCATTGCATTCATGGACGGTATCGCCGGCCGGTTTTTCTTTCAGTATGGGCTGGCGGTCACCTTCGCCATTGCCGTGTCGCTGCTGGTGTCGCTTACCCTTACGCCCACTTTTTGCGCCCGGTTTCTGAAACCGCATTCCTCCATGGGGCCGGTCGCCCGGCGTGTAGAGGCCGTGCATGAATCATTTGGCCGCCTTTATGGCCGGGTGCTGGAATTTTCGCTCAGCCATAGATGGATCGTTGTACTGGCCGCCGCCATGGCGATTGCCGGGGGCGTGATGATCGCCCGCCTGGTGCCGAATGATCTTGGCGGAAAATCTGACCGCAGCGAATTTCTGGGATCGGCGGAAGTTCCTTTCGGATCGGGTATTGAAGAAACCAAGCGTGTCGCCAGCCGGATTTCAGCGCAACTGCGGGGGCTCCGGCATGTCACAAATGTGTTTGTCACCGTTGGCGCGGATCAGCAGGCCCGCGTGAACAAGATGAATTTTTATGTCGCCCTGACGCCCAAGCAAGAGCGTGACGAAAGCTTTCTGATCATCATGGAACGCGCCCGCAAGCTGTTGCAGGGGGTTCCCGAATTACGCAAATTCTCACTTACGGAAGTTCCCTGGATTTCGGGCGGCGCAGAGGATTACGACATAGATTATGTGATACGCGGGACCAATCTGGGGGACATGGAGAAATTCGCCAATGAAGTCATGACGCAAATGCGTAAAACTGGCTATTTCGTTGACGTGCAGTCCAGCCTGGAAATCGGCAAACCGGAAATTCAGGTGAATGTGGACCGGCAGCGTTCGGCCGATCAGGGCGTATCGGTGCGCAACCTGGCCTCCACCGTGCGCGCGCTGGTGGGCGGTATTGACGTGGCCACTTATGAAGAAAACGGCAAGCGTTATGATGTAAGGCTGCGCCTTGAGGAAAATCAGCGCAACGACCTGGCCAAGCTGGAACAGATTCAGATCCGCGCCGCCAACAACCAGCTTGTCGATCTTCCCAATGTCGCGGCGTTAAAGGTCAGCGCGTCGCCAGCCCAGATCAATCGCAAGGACCGTATGCGCGCCATCGATATTTACGGAACCTCCGCCTACGGGGTGGCGCTGTCGGCCAGCACACAGAAAGTGGATGAGATCATTCATGATGTCGGCCTGCCCGAAGGCTATACCGGCAGCCATGAGGGCAAGTCGAAACGCATGCAGGATTCCAGCGCCGCCGTTAAGTTTGCGTTTATGGTCGCCATCGTGGCGCTGTACATGGTGCTGGGCAGCCAGTTTAACAGTTTCACCCAGCCATTGGTCATCATGCTGACGGCCCCCTTATCCTTTCTGGGCGCCTTTGTGGGCCTGTACCTTTCCGGGCTGGCTATCACCATGTTCGCGCAGATCGGCCTGATCGGTCTGATGGGCGTGGTGATGAAAAACGGCATTCTGCTGGTGGATCAGGCCAATCAGTTGCGCGAAACCGAAGGCGTCAGCGCACGCGAGGCGATCCAGCGGGCAGGCCCCATACGTCTGCGGCCCGTGCTGATGACGGCGTTCGCCATGATTTTTGGCATGATGCCGCTGGCGCTTTCCGCCAATCAGGGTTCCGAGTTCCGCAACGCCCTGGGCTATCTCCTGATGGGCGGCATGTTTTCTTCGACTCTGCTGACCTTTGTGGTGGTGCCGGTGGCCTATACAATGCTGGAGGACATCAAGCGTTATCTTAATATGGCGCTCATCTTCCTGCATCTGCGCAAACGCCCAGCACCCTTTGGGCTGATATCCAGGTTGTCGAACCCCCCGGCAGCGGAATAAAACCTCCCCCTCGCGGCAGAGGAGAGGCTCTGCTATACTGTTTCTATGCAAAATCATGGAACAGACACCCCGCCGCAGCCAATCTACGCCCGGGATTACCGGGCGCCCGATTACCGGATCACGCATGCGTTTCTGGAAGTGTCGCTGCACGCCAGCGCGACATGCGTGAAGGCGCAGTTTGAGATAGAAGCCCGCGATCCTTCTGTTACGCCGCCTCCTCCACTGGTGCTGAATGGCGAGAAACTGGAGCTGACCGCCATCCGTCTTGATGGCGCGCCTCTGTCTGCCGATGCCTATACTGTGGATGCCGAACGGCTGACCCTGCACCGGCCGCCCGCGCGTTTCCGGCTGGAAACCGAAACCATTATCAATCCCGGCGCCAACACGGAACTGGAAGGCCTCTATCTGGCGGGCGGATTATATTGCACCCAATGCGAGCCGGAAGGATTTCGCCGCATTACATATTTCATCGACCGGCCGGACAATCTGGCCATTTTCCGCACCCGCATCATCGCGGACAGGAAAGAATGTCCTGTGCTTCTCTCCAATGGCAATATGACGGACAGCGGGGAATTGCCGGACGGGCGGCACTGGGCCGAATGGTGCGATCCGTTTCCCAAACCGGGCTATCTGTTCGCGCTGGTCGCGGGCGATCTTGCCTGTGTCCGTGACAGCTTCACCACCATGTCCGGCCGGAATATTGACTTGCGCATCTATGTCGATCCCGGCATGGAGGACCGTTCCGCCTACGCCATGGACGCCCTGAAACGTTCCATGCGGTGGGATGAAACACGCTTTGGCCTCGAATATGATCTTGATATCTACATGATCGTCGCCACCATCCATTTCAATATGGGGGCCATGGAGAACAAGGGGCTGAATGTATTCAATTCCAAATTCGTGCTGGCCCGTTCCGACACCGCAACAGACGCAGATTTTGCGGGCATCGAGCGGGTGATTGCGCATGAATATTTTCATAACTGGACCGGAAACCGGGTTACCTGCCGCGACTGGTTCCAGCTCAGCCTGAAAGAAGGGCTGACCGTATTCCGCGACCAGGAATTCTGCGCTGACATGCGCAGCCAGGCCATTGCCCGCATTGAGGATGTGCGCGCGCTTCGAGCGCGCCAGTTTGCCGAGGACGCCGGCCCGCTGGCGCATCCCGTGCGCCCCGATTCCTTTATCGAGATCAACAATTTCTATACGGCTACCGTCTATGAAAAAGGGGCCGAGCTGGTGCGCATGCTGCAGACCCTGATCGGGCGCGACACTTTCGCCAGGGGCCTGCAATATTATCTGCGCCAGCATGATGGAACCGCCGCGACGATCGAAGATTTCGTTGGCGCCATGGCGCATGTGTCGGGCCGGGACCTGACGCAATTCTACGGCTGGTATGCCCAGGCCGGAACACCAGAGATTTCGGTTGCGGAAAATTACGACGCCAAAGCAGGCCATTATTCTCTGACCCTGAGCCAGCACATCCCAGGCAGGCCCGACGCGCAACCGTTACCTATTCCCGTGGCTTTCGGATTGCTGGACCCGCACGGCAGGGAGGTTTCCGGCGCCGCCGGTGTGCTGGAAATGACCGGTGCGGAACAGACCTTCCGCTTTGAGGGCATGGCTGAAAAGCCCACCCCATCCCTCTTCCGGTCTTTTTCCGCGCCGGTGTCGGTAAAGGCGCCAGAAGCCGCCACGGCACAGCTTTTTCTGCTGGCGCATGACACGGACCCGTTCAACCGGTGGGAAGCCAGTCAGCAATATGCCCTGCGCCTTTTAAGCGATAACGCCGCGCGGCTGGCGCGGGGCGAGCCCTGCCGCCCGGATCCGCACTATATTGAGGCGCTGGCGGCGCTGTTGCGGGACGGGACATTGGACAGGGCCTTTGTGGCGGCGGCGCTTACCCTGCCATCCGAGCAGGAAATCGCCCGCCGCATGGACGCGATCCATGTGGAGGCTGTACATGGCGCGCGTCAGGCTTTGCGCCGCGACATCGCCCATGGATTGCAGGAGGCATTACACGACATCTACCGTGCCAATGAGAGCAACCTGCCTTATTCTCCTGATGCGGCAGAAGCAGGACGGCGGTCGCTGCGCAATTGCGCGCTGGCCTATTTGACCATGGCGGGACCGGCCGGTCTGGCCGTGACGCATTACCGCAATGCCAGCAACATGACAGACAGCATGGCCGGGCTGAACGTGCTGTCGCATCTCGATATTACGGATCGCCAGCAGGCGCTGGACGAATTTTATAGCCGGTGGCACAAGGACGCGCTGGTGCTGGATAAATGGTTTACCGCCCAGGCGCTTTCGATTTTGCCCGGCACATTGCAGGATGTACAGAAACTGTTGCGGCACCCCGAATTCAGTTTTGAAAACCCCAACCGGGTACGCGCCCTGATCGGCGTGTTTTGCCACAGCAACCAGCTCCGCTTTAACGCGGCGGACGGTTCCGGCTATCGCTTTTTTGCGGACCAGGTTCTCGCGCTGGACAAAATCAATGCGCAGGTCGCGTCCCGCCTGCTGACCGCCATGGACCAGTGGAGGCGCTTTGAACCCGCCACCCGGTCCCACGCAAAGGCCGCCCTGACGCGCATCGTTTCGGCGCCCGGCCTGTCGCCCAATGTGTATGAGATTGCCATCAAAACATTGGGCGCAGAACAGGATTAAGTCTGTTGCAACTTATCCGACGCAGAAAATGTGACGGCCAGCAGGTGCGGGCCAGCTGGCCGTCTATGCGCGAGGCGCACATGGCATCGGGAGGGGTATTCCGATGCCTGGCGGTCCGGTCAATGCCGGCTAGCGGGGGGGCAACTCCGGTACGAACGCTCCGGGGACCGCACATGGATTTTAGATAGGAAGCTTTCTGCGCAGTTTCAATAGCGCACATAATGCGATTTTAAGGATTCTGTTAATCCATCACAAGAGCCAAATCATGGTTAATAATCTTGGATCGCTAAAGGCTGGCAATTTCCTTCGCTGTCAGATCAAGGCACATATGCGCGCGGCGCACCAGCTCATCCACCTCGGCGCGCGATATGGTGAGTGGCGGGCTGACGACCATGGTGTCGCGGATCGCGCGCATGATCAGATCATTGGAAAAACAATGATTCCGGCAGCGCGGCCCGACATCCATTTGCGGCGGGAAATGCCTGCGCGACGCCTTGTCGGCCACCAGTTCCACGGCGCCGATCATGCCCACGCCGCGCACCTCACCCACCAGCGGATGATCTCGCAGGCTACCCAACTGGTCCTGTAAATAAGGGCCAATAGTATTGCCGGCTTTTTCCACGAGTTTGTCGCGCTCTAGAATCTCGATATTTTTTAGCGCCACCGCACAGGCCACCGGATGACCAGAATAGGTATAGCCATGCACCAATTCCTCGTTGGCATTCGCAATGGCGTCCCCCACCCGGGTACCCAGCATGACGGCGGAAATGGGGATATAGCCGGAGGACAGGCCCTTGGCCAACGTCATAAAGTCCGGCCTGATGCCATATGTGTCGCAACCAAACCATTTTCCAGTGCGGCCAAACCCGCACACCACCTCATCGACGATCAATAATATGTCATGCTCCGCACAGATGCGCTGGATTTCCGGCCAGTAGCTGTCTGGCGGAATAATGACACCGCCTGCGCCCTGTATCGGCTCGCCAATAAACGCAGCAACATTTTCCGCGCCCAGCTCAAGAATTTTTGTTTCCAGCGAACGTGCAGCCTTCAGACCAAATTCATGCGGCGTCAGATCGCCGCCTTCGCCATACCAGTAGGGTGCATCCACATAGACAAAGCCGGGTAGCGGCAAATCCCATTGCGGATGCATCGGCGTCAACCCGGACAGCGATGCAGCACCCAGGGTGACGCCGTGATAGCCCATGTTGCGCCCGATCATGATTTTCTTTTTGGGTCTCCCCTGCAGGTTCCAGTAATAGCGAGTCAGCTTGATGATGGTGTCATTGGCCTCCGACCCGGAATTTGCGAACACCACCCGGTCCAGCCCCGGCGGCGTGATACTGGCCAGTTTAGCCGCCAGTTCCACCGCATAGGGATGTGTGGTCTGGAAAAACGAATTGTAATAGGGCAGATCGCGCAGCGCCTGATAGCCGGCCTCGGCCAGTTCCAGGTTGCCATAGCCGACATTCACGCACCACAGGCCGGCCATGCCGTCCAGAATACGGTGGCCCTCGCTGTCTTCAATCCACACCCCGTTGGCCCGCACAATGACCCGGGCCCCCTGGGCCGCCAGCGCGGCCGCATCGGTAAACGGGTGGATATGATGGCGGGCATCGGCGGCCTGCCAGGCCCTGGTGCCGGTGTTACTGGTCATGGATGAAAAACTCCTTCAATCCGTCCGTCTATATTATACTTGAATTGTTACCTGAATGTGGAGAACGCCCATGCCGTCATTTGATATTGTCGCCAAGACCGACCTCGCGGAAGTGGACAATGCTGTCCAGAATATGGTGCGTGAAATCGTCACCCGCTATGATTTCAAGGGTTCAAAATGCACAATTGCCCGCAAGGATGAGGTTCTAACCCTGAACGCCGACGATGATCTGAAACTCAAACAGATGCATGAGCTGTTACAGGGCCATATGGCGCGCCGCAAGATCGAGGCGGGCGTTCTGGACTATAAGGAGCCGGAAAAGGCCGCGGGGCAATCCGTGCGTCAGACCGTGCTGATCCGCCAGGGCATCGACAAGGAGCTGGCCAAAAAAATCGTCAAGGATCTGAAGGAAGCCAAACTGAAAGTGCAGGCCGCCATTCAGGGCGATGAAGTCCGCGTGACCGGCAAGGCGCGCGATGATCTGCAGGCCGCCATCGCCGCCGTCAAGGCGATGAAAACCGAACTACCGCTGCAATTCGTCAATTTCCGGGATTGAGGGGGGAGACTTTCTGTCATTGCAGAGCGATACTGCGCCGGGGCGCGGCGGCTGAGAAGCCAGCCAACCACTGACCTATTAGAACGATAAGAACGGAAAAAGGGAGGGGCCACATGAAATTCGGCGTCATGGTCGACCCGCATGTCAACAAGTGGGACATCATCCAGAAGGCGGAGGAACAGGGCTATCACCGGGCCTGGGTGCCGGACAGCGAGATGATCTGGTCCGACTGTTACGTGACCCTGGCGCTGGCGGCGGTCAACACGTCACGCATTCTGATCGGCACCGGCATGACCACGCCCGGCACACGCATCGCGCCGGTCACGGCCCATTCGATCGGCAGCATCAATCAGCTGGCGCCGGGGCGCACCTTTCTGGGCATCGCCACCGGCCACACCGCCATGCGCCTGATCGGGCAGCCGCCCATTACGCCAAAGGAGCTACGCGAATATATCCGTGTGGTCAGCACCCTGCTGCGCGGCGAAGAGGTGGAATATACGCTGCGCGGGCGGACGTCGGAAATCCAGTTCATGCAACAGGACCGCAATTATGTGAATCTAAAGGACCCGGTGCCGATCTATGTCGCCGCCAACGGCCCGCTGGCGCTCGCGGTGGCGGGCGAACTTGCCGATGGATGGGTCATCGCAGGCAAGGGGGATGCGGAACTGGGCTTTGGATTTTCACAGATCCGGGCCGCGGCGGAAAAAAGCAAACGTCCCCTGCCCCCGGATTATCTGGCCTGTGTGACCACCAGCGCCTGCGTGCTGCGCCCCGGCGAAAAGCTGACATCGGAGCGCGTGATCAATCAGACCGGATCGATGGTCACAACGCTGCTGCATTTCAATTATGAAATATGGGAGCAGCATGGCCGCAAGGAGGAACTGGTGCTGCCGGAATTCACCGACATCTGGGAAGATTACATCAAGCGGGTGGAAAACATCAACCAGCCGCGCGAGGCGCGTTTCCGTCAGGTGCATGAAGGCCACGCCACGTTCCTGCAGGAATCAGAACGGCGTTTTGTCACGCCCAGGGCCATTAAATCGGCCTGTCTGGTGGGCGAGCCGGACGATATAGTGGAGCAATTGCGCCATCTGGAACGCGCCGGCGTGAACGAGGTGGCGCTGCTGCCGCCCGCCGATTATCAGCGCGATATCTTCCGCGATTTTGCCGAACTGGTAATGCCGCATTTCCGGTAAGCCGGTTTTGGTTTGAAAGCGGCGCGGGGTTCATTTAGGCTTGCGCCATACACCATGCACCGCAGGCTGAAACGGTGCAACGATACACAGAAAAGGGGAGATGACATGATGAAATTTGGCGTGATGGTCGACACCAGCGTCGACAAATGGAACCTTATTCAGTATGCAGAGGAATTGGGCTATCATCGGGCCTGGGTGCCGGACAGCCAGATGATCTGGTCCGACTGCTATGTGACCATGGGGCTGGCCGCCGCCAATACCAAGCGTATCCATATCGGCACCGGCATGACCACGCCGGGCACCCGCATCGCGCCAGTGACCGCGCATTCCATCGCCACTATCAACCGTCTGGCGCCGGGGCGCACGTTTCTGGGCATCGGCACCGGCAACACGGTCATGCGGCTGATCGGCCAGGACCCAATCATGCCGAAGGAAATGAAGGAATATGTGCATATCCTGCGCAAACTGCTAGATGGCGAAGAGGTCGATTATACCTATCGCGGCCGCACGGCGGAAATCCAGTTCATGATGCAGGATCGCAATTACATGAATGTGAAAGACCGGGTGCCGATTTATATTGCGGCCAATGGCCCGCTGGCGCTGGCGGCGGCAGGCGAAATTGGCGATGGCTGGATGATGGCGAGCAAAAGCTTGAAGGACGCACAGGGCGGCCTGAAAATTATCCATGGCGCGGCGGAGAAATCAAACCGTAAGCTGCCAGCCGATTATCTGGCCAGCGCCCTGACCACCACCTGCGTATTGCGCCCCGGTGAATCACTGTCCAGCGAACGGGTGATCAATGAAACCGGCGCATGGGTGACCTCGGTTCTGCATTTTTCCTATGAGATCTGGCAAAAGGGAAATCGTGACGACAAACTGATCCTGCCGCTGTTTGCCGATGTCTGGGAGGATTATATCCGCCAGGTGGACAGCATCAACCGGCCGCCGCGCGAACGGTTCCGGGAAATCCACGATGGGCATTGCACCTTTGTGCAGGAAAAGGAACGCCGTTTCGTGACGCCGAAAACCATCCGGGCGACCTGTATGGTCGGCGAGCCGGACGACATTGTGGAGCAGTTGCGCCAGCTGGAACGCACAGGCGTCAATGAAATCGCCATTCTGCCGTCCGCCGATACCCAGCGCGGCGTGTTCAGCGATTTCGCCACACATGTGATGCCGCATTTCCAGTAACGCGGCGTAGCCTCAGGCCGGCGGCAGCAGACGGTTTTGCTGAAACTCACGGAAGTTTTTGCGTAACATATCTTCCGTATCCATGAAATCAGAAAACCCGGCGCGCCGGATCTTGATGGTCGAGACCAGGAAGGGCGGCGTATAGGTGCGGGGCGCGCCCCGCTCCACATCATAGCCCAGCAGCATGTCGGCAAACTGGAACGATGAGCCTACAAAGGTTTTCATATCCGGCGAGACCAGGCCATATTTCGCGCGCACCCGGTCCCAGGCTGCGGCATGGGCGGGCATTGTCAGCTCCAGCGATTGCGGCATCGGCGGCCCGGCCTGCATGCCCATCGCATCCGCAATGGCGGGCCAGACATTTTTCCAGGTGAACACGTCGCCATTGGTCACGTTGAAGGCGCCGTTGCGCGCCGCAGCACTTTCGCCAGACCAGGCAATGGCGCGCGCCAGCAGATCAGAATCAACGGCTTCCACCACCCCCCCCGCGCCGCCGGGATAATAAAGCGGCTTGCCCTCCTCCTTCAGCAGCGCGCCATAAACACCGAGGGCGGCAACAGCGTTCAGCGGCGCGCCAATGGACATGCCGCAGATGATCTGGGGCCGCAGGATCGTCCAGGTCCAGTTGCGCCCCGCCTGTTTCGCGCGGATATAGTCTTCCTGCACCCAGTAAAAATTTTTCTGCTCGCGCATTTCGGACCGGTCTTCGCGCGCGGGAACGGCGAGCGCCCGCACATGCGCGCCATAGGCCTTGGTCCCCTGCAAAAACGTCACATGCTGCAACCCGGACGCGGCCTTTTCCAGCGGCTCAAACAGGTTGCGCAGCATCTGTCCATTGGTGGCGATCTGGTCATCCTCGATCCAGCCCTTGACGAGACCGGGTTTTTCAAAGAGCGCCGCATAAACCAGATGCGTGACATCGCCCATCGCGCCAAAAACCTCCGCGCATTGTTTCGCATCGGTGAGATCGACGGAGATGAATTGGGCGCCGAAAGTTTCAAACGGCTGGCGTCTAGAGACGGCGGTGACCCTGCATCCGGGCAGGGACGCAAAATGCTTCATCGCCGCATAGCCGACCAGGCCCGACGCCCCCGCCACCAGTACGTGCCGCTGTTCCGCCATGGCTTCTTGTCCCCTGCTGTTTTGTTTCCGCAAAGGCTAGGTCAGGGCCGGCCGCAATGCAAAGGAATTTGGCGCGGGGTGAATCGAGCCGCCGCCTTCCCCTTAATCCACCATGCTGCCCTTGATCGGCAATATGTCCTCGAATGCGGGATCGCGCTTTTCGGTGCGCGCCACCATGGCCTCGCGGGTGTCTTGGGAATAGAACATGCCGGCCTGCCAGGTGGCGTTAAAGTTCAGCCCGTCCGCCACCGAATGATCGCGTGAGAAATTCAGAATTTCCTTGGTGCCCATGATGGCGAGCGGCGATTTGGAGGCAATCTCGCGCGCCACCGCCATCACGCCTTCCAGCATCTCCGCCTGGTTCACGAACACTTCGTTGACCAGCCCGCAGGCCTTAGCCTCGGATGCGGGCATGCGCCGCCCCGTATAGCACAACTCGCGCGCAATGCCGGGCGCGATGATCTTCGGCAGCCGCTGCAGCGTGCCGACGTCCGCCGCCAGGCCGATATTGATTTCCTGCACGCAGAAAAACGCATCCGCCGTGGCGTACCGCATATCGCAGGCGGTGACCATATCCACACCCGCGCCGATGCATCCGCCCTGAATGGCCGCGATCACCGGCATGCGGGCGCGCTCAAACTCGGTAATGCAATCCTGCAGCCGCAGAATGTCCTGGCGCATATGGGCGCGCCTGCGGCCGATTTCGGCTTCCTTGTAGGGGCCGGGCTGGCCGAACACGCTGAGATCCATACCCGCATTGAAATGCTTGCCGGCCGCCGAAATCACGATCACCCGGGCCGAGCCGTCCACATTGATGGCGCGAATGGCGTCGGGAATTTCGCGCCACATGTCGCGGTTCATGGCGTTCATGGCCTCCGGCCGGTTGAACATCAGATGGGCGATATTGTCCTTGATATCCAGTTTGATCGCTGCGTAATCCATGGCCGGTTCCTCCTGAAGATGTCTAAAATGACATATAAGACAGTCTAACTTATAAGCGCGCTAAAACAAATGACCGAAAGCCGGGACAAAAATTAATTCAGCACCTGATCGAAACTCGCGGGCGGGGCATCAATTATCCGCACACCCGTTGCGTCGATTTCCATGACGGCCAGCCCGCGTTCCGACAGCCCGTCCGGACGCAGGCGGAAGATGCCCTGAATGCCGTCAAAGCCGCTGGGCGCCGTCAGCGAAGCGGCCGAATAGCGCGCCCCGGGATCGCGCCCCTGCGCCGCCAGCACGGCGGCAAGAGCCACGGCGTCATAGCCAAGGCCAATCACCGGCGTCACGGAAACTGCGAATGCAGACTGCATACGCGAGGCAAAATTGCTGCCGCTATCAGATAATGAGGCGGGATACCAGCCGCCCGCCATCGTAGCCTCGGTATGAATGGCAGACTCATTCCATAATCCGGTGCCGAGATAGCGCACCTTTTTCGGATCGATCTCATAATAGGCCAGCAACGGAATCAGCGCCCGCAGGCTGCCGCCGCCATCGGCAATCAGCACGGCGTCAAAATCCACGTCCCCCAGCGTATCGCGGGTTTTCATTTCCGCCAGCGCCTGCTGTGCAAACCCGTCGGTGCTCGCTTCAAGCCGGGCGATTTCTTCCGTCAGCCGCTTATGGCGCGCCTCATAATCGGCCAACTGACGAATGGGCGCATGCATGGATTGACTGTTAGACACATAATAAATCAGCTTTGGCGCGCCGCCTTCAACAGCGGGGGCAAGCTGTTTATAGATTTCAGCCACGCGTTCGCCATAGGCGGTGCGCGGCACCAGCGCGGCGATGCGGGTAAGCCCCCGGCTTCGTGCGTAGGACATCATGCGCACCACTTCCTGCTCGGGCAGGAAGCTCAGAATAAACACCCCATTTCCCGCCACGCGGCGGTCGCTGGAAAATGCGATCATATTGCGGCCAGCGGCGCGGGTGACATTCGCCGCAGCCGCCACCTCATCGGCAAACACCGGACCCAGAATCAATTCCGCACCAGCGGCGAGCGCCTCTTGCGCGGCCTGGGCCGCACCCGCCGCCGTACCCCGCGTATCGCGCGGCACCAGCACCAGACGGGGATCGGCAAAATCAAACAGCGCCATCTGCGCCGCCTGCAATAGGGCCTGACCCGTTTGCGAGCGAGGGCCGCTCAGTGGCAGGAGCATGCCCACCCGCACCATATCGGCTCCCGAGTCCTGGCCTGCGCCGGAAGAAAACAGGGGCGGGGGCGTAGCGCCGGTTGACACCCCCGGCCGGCCATCCCATGGCGTGCTGGCGGGTGCGCTAGTGGACGCGGCCTCAGGCTTTGCTGGTTCGGGGGCGGGCGGCGCGGTGCCGCAGGCCGAAACCGCAAGACATAATAGCAGGGCGCAGGCCGGGAAATATCTGCTAGCGTAGCCCGGCGCGCCCTGCCGCGCTCCTCTTACGCCAGCAAAAATCCGTGTCAAAACAACCAGAAACAACATACCAGCTCCCCGAAAACGCCCCCACGCAAGCCACCAGTACTAGCCGGGGCTTCACCGCAAGTAAACCGCTTGGTCCGGGATTGTATCTGGTGGCGACGCCGCTCGGGAATCTGGGCGATATTTCGCAACGCGCCCTGCGCACACTGGCGGCATGTGATGTGATTGCGTGTGAGGATAGCCGGACGACCGCCCGGCTGATGCAGCATTACGGGTTGAAGACGCCCCGCATCAGCTATCACGATCACAGCGCCCCTGCCATTCGCACGGCCATCCTGCAGCGCCTGTCGAGGGGCGAAAGGGTGGCCCTGGTGAGTGACGCCGGCACCCCGCTGATTTCAGATCCCGGTTACAGGCTGGTGCAGGAGGCCATTGCGCAGGGCGCATATGTCAGCGCCCTGCCCGGGCCGTCCGCACCGCTGATGGCGCTGATCCTGTCCGGCCTTCCCACTGACAGGTTTTTCTTCCAGGGATTCCCGCCGCCCAAAGGCCCGGCGCGGCGCAGTCTTCTGGCCAGTCTGAGCACATTGGAGGCCACGCTGATTTTTTTTGAAAGCCCCCGGCGTTTGCCCGCCAGTCTGGAAGATATGGCGAAAATACTGGGCCATCGGCCGGCGGCGGTGGCGAGAGAGATGACCAAATTATTTGAAGAGCTGCGCCGCGGCACACTTCCGGCGCTGCGGGATCATTATATGGAGGCAGGTCCCCCCAGGGGGGAAGTCGTCATTGTGGTGGGCCCCCCACTGAAAGAAGCAGCCGATAGGGCGGAACAGACGGATGATCTTGAGGTGAAGCTGGCAACAGCGCTAAAACATTTACGGCTGAAAGAAGCCGTGGCCCAGGTGGCCGCCGAAACCGGCCTGCCGCGCAAACAGGTCTATGCCCGCGCCCTGAACCTCACAGGTAAAAAACTGTCATGATGCGGCAGCCCGATCTGCGCCGCAGCAACGCCTATTTGCGCGGGTTGAACGCGGAATTTCTGGCGGTCTGGCTGCTGCGGCTGAAAGGCTATCGCGTGCTGGCGCGCCGGTTTCGCGGACCTGAAGGCGAGATCGATATCGTCGCCCAAAAAGGGCGGCTGATTGCGGCCGTCGAGGTCAAGGCCCGGCCCAGCCTGGAGAAGGCCCTGGAATCGGTAAGCCTGCGTCAGCAACGGCGCATTGCCAGGACTCTGTTATACTTTCAGACAAGGTGCCCGTCGCTGTGTGGACTGGATTGCCGTTTCGATCTGATCTGGGTGGGAACATGGCGATGGCCTAAGCACATATTGGATGCATGGCGCGTTTAATCACTATATATAGCTGATGCGATTCAATGCAGGCGAGGCTGCCATGGCCCTTTTCAGATTCAATGTCCGGCGCGCAGGCACGATATTACTGCCTGCCCTGGGTCCCGTGATCTTACTGGTGGTGAATGCCGGGTGCGTGCCGCTGGTCATTGGCGCGGGCGCCGCCACCGGTGCGGCGGTGGCGCAGGAACGTTCGGTCGGCACCAATCTGGACGACAAAACGATACGCATCAATATCGAGGGGCTGCTTCTGAAAGAAGGCGGTGCCATGGCAAAGAATGTGGGGGTCGAGGTCCAGGAGCGGCGGGTGCTTCTGACCGGTGCGGTGCGCACACCCGATGACCGGGTTAAGGCGACAATGATTGCCTGGCGTTCGGCTGGCGTCGCAGAAGTTATCAATGAAATTCAGGTAGCGGATAAGTCCAGCCTCAGCAGTCTGGCGGCGGATAGCTGGATAACAACAAAATTACGTGCACGAATACTGGCTGACACTAAGGTAAACGATCTGAATTTTACGGTTGAGACCGTTAACAGGATTGTATACTTGATAGGACTGGCGGCGTCACAGAACGAAATGGATCGGGTCACAGGTTACGCCCGCAATATTTCCGGTGTGGAGAAGGTGGTGAATTATGCCGTGGTAAAGGGTAGCCCGTCCTCCGCCATCCCCAGAACCATTGCCCCGGCCAATGCACGCGATGACATTCAGGGCGACCTGCTGCCGCCAGGCGGTGTGCCAGTTACCGAGATGCCGCAGAACAGGCCCCGCTGATCTTGCCCGTTCACTATTCGGCCATGTTCAGATAAACTGGCGCTATGAATAATAAAACACCCCCAGAAGAGCGCCCGGATTCAGAACAGCCGGCTGCCAGTCAGCACACCCGGACCCTGACTGTGGCGGGACTGGCTAGCGATGAAGATCTGGATGTCGCGGCTGTAGCTCTGGCATTGGCGGCGCTTGACTATCCGGATCGCGATGTGGCGATCTATAGAGGGCATCTGGCGGAGCTTTGCGCCGCCGTGGCCTCGCAATGCCAGGACGCGGATCATATAGATGCCCGCGCGGACGTGCTGGGGCAGGTGATCAGCCGGCAATTTGGATATGCCGGCGATCAGGCCAGTTACAACGATATGCAAAACGCCAATCTGATGCAGGTAATCGACCGGCGCAAAGGTCTGCCCGTAGTGCTGGGGCTTCTCTATATCATCGCCGCGCGCGCCCAGGGGTGGGCCTGCGCCGGGCTGAATTTCCCGGGGCATTTTCTGATCCGGCTGGAACTGGGCAGCACGCGCCGCATACTTGATCCCTTTAATGGCGGCGTGAAGATGGAAATTCCGCAATTGAGAAGCCTGCTAAAAGGCATGGCGGGCGAGGACGCGGAGCTGCAACCGGAATATTATCAGCCCGTAAGTAACCGCGATGTCCTGTTACGGC
Organism: Alphaproteobacteria bacterium; assembly: GCA_009693835.1. Taxonomy (GTDB): domain Bacteria; phylum Pseudomonadota; class Alphaproteobacteria; order UBA11222; family UBA11222; genus UBA11222. The sequence goes on along the minus strand of SHWM01000025.1, from coordinate 6,920 downwards.
TGCTCAACAACATCAAGGGGCGCGCCTTTCAGAGCAATGATTTTGTCCGGGCCTGCGACATATTGGAGCGCATGAGAATGATTTTGCCCGCGTCCCCGCATCTTGGTTATGAACATGGCATGGTGCATGCCCGGCTGGGCAATGTCCCCGATGCAATGGCCGCCATGCGCGTCTGCATCGAGCATGCAGATGACCCCAAGCTGCGGCAACTCGCCGAACAGGCCGTTCAGCAATTACGCCTGAAGATGAATTAATCCGTTCACAGAAAGAGTAATCAGGGGAACCCTGCCGTCATGCAGCTTAGCGTCGCTATTCAGATGGATCCGATTGCCGGAATTGACATAAATGGCGACAGTACCTTTGCGCTTGGCCTCGAGGCGCAGGCGCGAGGCCATTCCCTGTTCTATTATGTGACAAACCGGTTAAGCCTGAGCGAAAGCCGGGTCATCGCCAAAGGGCATCCGCTCGCCCTGCGCCGTGAAAAGGGCAATCACTTCACGCTTGGCGCGCTAGAAACCGTGGATCTGTCCAGGTTCGACTGCGTCCTGATGCGCCAGGACCCGCCTTTTGACATGCGTTACATTACAGCGACGCACATATTGGAGCATATCCACCCCAGGACCCTGGTGGTGAACGACCCGGGCCATGTGCGCAATGCGCCGGAAAAGCTTCTGGTGACGAATTTTCCATGGCTGATGCCCAAAACCCTGATTACATCGGACACCCAGGAGGTGAAAGACTTCCGCGAAAAATATCGCGACATCATCATCAAGCCGCTTTATGGCAATGGCGGCGAAGGCGTCTTTCGCGTGCGCGAGGGTGATGAGAACCTGAATTCGCTGATGGATGTGTTCACCCAGTTTTATCGCGAGCCGATGATCGTGCAGGAATATCTGCCTGCCGTACGCAAGGGCGACAAACGCATCATACTGGTGGATGGCCAGCCTGTGGGCGCGATCAACCGGGTTCCCGCCGAAGGCGAAACCCGCTCCAACATGCATGTGGGCGGACGGCCGGAAGCAGCGGCGTTGACCAAGCGCGATCTTGAAATCTGCGCCGCGATCGGGCCGACGTTACGTGACAATGGGCTGATATTTGTGGGGATAGACGTGATCGGCGATTATCTGACCGAAATTAACGTCACCTCGCCGACCGGTATTCAGGAAGTTGCGCGGTTTGGCGGGGCGGACATCGCCGCCCTGATCTGGGACGCCATCGAGGCCCGGATCGCAGCGAACCGGAAACAGGCGTAACCCCGCTTCCGGCATTGCTAGATTTTTCAGTAATTAGTTAATTCAGGCGCTCCATTTGGGCAGGCCCAGCCGGCTCTTCTGCCCGGCCTTGCCAATATCCGCCGCCAGCGCCATTACCCGGGTTTTATTGCCGATGCGCGCCCTGCGCGGCTGCGCCATGGGGATAGGGATGGGATGGGCCACGCTGGCCGTGTTCTCTACGATTTTCAGATTAGTGGACTTCCTAAAAAAATTAAAAGACATGGTTAAAATCCTCCATTCTAATACTGAACCCGCCAATTCAGAAATAAATGACGTTAACCGTAAGAATAAATAACGTCACCAGTCATATAAACAGCGGCTAGAACGAGACTGTATTAACGCATACTTTACCATTTCAAAGAAGTGACGGCAATCACTTTGTCTAGTGAAAGCTTTCGTTAACTATATATTTTTAAAGCAGTTTTTTCTCCGGCGGTTCATGTGTCGACAGCAATTCCAACAGGTTACCGTCCGGATCCCTGAAATAGACGGACTGCCCCCATACCCCATCAGCGGCCGGGCGCGGCGCGGGACCAACAATGACCGGCACGCCATGCTTTTCCAGCATGGCGACGGCATTGGCTATCGGACCGTCCCAGCGGAAACATAAATCAGCGGACCCCGGCATCGGCTGGCGGGCATGGGGTGCTGCCGGGGCGCTGGCCTGGTGCACATTCATGCGGTTAGACCCCAGTTGCATGGAGATGACCGGCACCTTGCCCTCACGCCACTGCTTTTCCCATAATATCCCGGCCCCCAGCACGGTGCGGTAGAACACCATGGTGATTTCAATATCGGCCACCGTGATGGCGTAATGGTCAAACCCACTGATCATGTTTGTCTCCTGAAGAATTTGAGCTAGTCTTCCCTCAATCAGGGAGCAAAGCACAGCATGATTGCCCGCGTCTATACGGTCGCGTTCGAGGGGGTCGACACACGCGAGGTGGACGTGCAGGTGCAGATTGCTTCCGGCCTGCCCGCCTTCACTATCGTGGGCCTGCCGGACAAAGCGGTGGCCGAAAGCCGGGAACGGGTGCGCGCGGCGTTGGGCGCCATTGGACTGGCTTTACCGGCCAGGCGCATTACCGTCAATCTGGCCCCGGCCGATCTGCCCAAGGAAGGCAGTCATTTTGATCTGCCGATTGCACTGGCGATACTCGTAGCGCTGGAGGTGCTGCCGCGCGATGAGATGGCGGGCTATACGGCGCTGGGCGAGCTGTCGCTAGATGGCAATATCAGTTTTGTGCCGGGCGTTCTGGCCGCCAGCATTGGCGCGATGGCGGCGGGGCGGGGCCTCATCTGCCCCGCGGAATGCGGACCAGAAGCCGCCCTTGCCTCCAGCGGCGAAATTCTGGCGCCAAAAAGCCTGCTGGGACTGGTCAATCATTTCAAGGGAACGCAGGTTCTAAGCCCGCCAAGGCCCCTGATCGTGATGCCGTTGCAGATGGGTGGAGGCCTTGACCTGCGCGACATCAAGGGACAGGAAACCGCCAAGCGCGCGCTGGAAGTGGCCGCCGCCGGGGGCCATAATTTACTGATGCTGGGCCCGCCTGGATCGGGGAAATCCATGCTGGCGGCCCGTCTGCCGGGGCTGTTGCCGCCGCTGGACCCGTCAGAGGAGCTGGAAGTCAGCATGGTCGCCAGCGTGGCGGGAGAACTGCGCGGCGGCGTGATCAGCCGGCAGAGACCCTATCGCGACCCGCATCATTCGGCCAGCCAGGCCGCCATGGTCGGGGGCGGCATGCGCGCCCGGCCCGGTGAGATTTCGCTGGCGCATCTAGGCGTGCTGTTTCTGGATGAATTGCCGGAATTTTCGCGCCTGGTACTGGATAGTTTACGGCAACCGCTGGAGACCGGCGAAGCTGTTGTCTCCCGCGCCAACGCACATGTGCGTTACCCCTCGCGTGTCCAGCTAGTGGCGGCCATGAACCCGTGCCGGTGCGGCTATCTGTCCGACGCGGAACGGGCCTGTTCGCGCGCGCCGCGCTGTGCACGCGATTATCAAAGCCGGCTTTCCGGGCCGATGTTTGACCGTATCGACATGCATATTGAAGTGCCCGCCGTATCTGCAAGCGATCTGCGCCTGCCGCCGCCCGCCGCAGGCAGCGCTGAGGTCGCGACGCGCGTTCTCCGCACACGGAATATTCAGACGGAACGCTATCGCGGACTGGCGCCGAACGGCCAGCCCATCCGCACCAACGCCCAGGCCGATGGCGAACTGCTGCAACGCGTGGCGCAACCGGACGCGGCAGGAGAAGCGCTGCTGGCCGAAGCCACCGAGCGCATGAAACTGTCCGCACGTTCCTACCGCCGCATGCTGCGCGTGGCCCGCACGCTAGCAGACATGGAAGGCGCCGAAAAAGTCACCCGCCTGCATATCGCAGAGGCGCTCAGTTACAGGCGCCTCGATCTGGGGCAGTGAGGGTGAGGTGTTGGATATTCCCTATCGGCACGGGAGAAACAAGAAGGCGGCGCGCATTGGCGTCCGCTAGGGACATCAACGATACTGCAAGGAAAAGAACATGACAAAGCAAGTCTGTCTGATCATCGGCGCGGGCGCGGGCATCGGCGGCAACGTCGCCAAACGCTTCGCGCGGGAGGGCTACCACGCTGTATTGGCGAGACGGTCCGACAAGGCAGGCCTCGACCGGCTTGTCGGCGAAATCGAACGCGAGGGCGGGTCGGCGTCCGGTTTTATTTCGAACGCCGTCGGGGAAGGCAGCATCGAACGGATTGTCGAGAGCACCGAGGCGGACATCGGGCCGATCGGGGTCGCGGTCTTCAATCTCGGCGCACAAATTGGCAGCCGGACATTGGAGGAAACCTCGCTGAAGGCATTCGAGATAGGATGGCGAATGGCGACCTTTGGACTCTTCCGGCTGGCATTGGCTTTGTTTCCGCGCATGGAGAAGCGGGGAAGTGGTGCTTTACTCGTCACCTCCGCGACAGCAGCCATGCGGGGCAATGCGGGGCAACATTCGCACGCATCCGCAATGGCTGGACGCCGGATGCTTTGCCAGTCCCTCAATGCGGAATATGCCGCGAAAGGCATTCATGTCGCCCACATTCTCATTGACGGCGTCGTCGATGCGCCCGATACGCTCGGCAAGATACTCGGCCCGCAGCGCTACCGGGAACTGCGGCAGAGCAAGGGGCTGGAGAAGGACGGGCTGCTGCTGCCCGCCGAGATCGCGAACACCTATTTCCACGTGGCGCATCAACATCGTTCCGCATGGACCCATGAGTTGGACCTGCGCGCGTTCTCAGACCTCGCATGGTGGAACCATGCGACCAGTGTCTCGATATGAGCGGCTGAGAGGCGCGCGGCCGGCTGATGGACAAAAGCGCTGTACAGATTCTGAATGTTTTTCGCGCATGACCCCAAAAAAAGAGCTACCTTATTATTCGTCCCAATGAGTGCCACAAGACATTTCCGTATCGAAACCCGGCAATATGTGATGAGGGGCTGCATGCACATGGGCGTATCGCATAGGGCGGTGCTGTCTACGTCGCAAGCCAACAAGAGGAGGCGTTAGCGTGTATCCAGTTCGATTTGGTGTTTTCCTCCCGACCGGTGATGTCAGCGAGGCGATGGCCGCCGCGCTGCGTGCCGAACGTGACGGACTATATTCGGTGTCGACCAATGATCACTTCTTCTCACCGTTCGGCACGTCCCAGACGCCGCAAAATGAATGTTTCACCATTCTGACCGCGATCGCGGCGATCACTTCCAGGATTCGTCTCGTGCCCGCAGTGGTCTCGGCCTCGTTCCGCCCGCCTCCCTTGTTGGCAAAGATTGTGACGACCCTGGACCATGTCAGCCGTGGGCGGTTTATCCTGGGCCTGGGGGCGGGTTGGCAGGACAAGGAGTATATCGCCGCTGGTTACAGGTTTCCGCCCCTGAAAGAGCGCCTTGCCCAGCTCGATGAAACCATCCAGGTACTGAAGGCGATGTGGACCCAGCAAACTCCAAACTATCGCGGCGAGCATTTCGAGATTAAGGATCTTCACGCCAATCCGCGTCCGCTCTCCAAACCACATCCACAGATCATGCTGGGTGGTTCGGGCACCGGCTTGCTGCGCGTCGCAGCGCGCGAGGCGTCGGTCATCAATCTCATTCCGCCAACCGGCAATGGTAAGGATTTCATCAACGATCCGGTGGCGACCGTGCGTTTCGACATGCCCGAGCTCAAGCGCCGTATCTCACTGCTGCATCAGTTCATGGGCGAGGCAGACCGTGATCCGTCGGCCATGGAAATCGGCGGCACGCTGATGCTGGGTCTGTCACGCGACAAAAACGATCCGGTGCTGCGTCAAATTGCCACCCAACTCGGTTTTCCGGACTATGCGTCCGCCCAGCGTGCGCCGGTAGCGTTGCTCGGCACGCCCGACGAAGTGAAGCGCGAACTGCGGGAGCGTATCGAGAGCACGGGCGTCACCTATTACATCCTTGCTCCTCGTACGGCGGATAGTCAGGAATTACTAGTCAACGAAGTTATGCCAGCCTTCGTTTAGGCGTAGGGCGCGATTTGTATTGGTCTGTGGCCGTTCGATTTGGCCACGGACCGCCGCTCATGCGGCCTTTGCTGGCCTTGCTGGCGGGCGCATTAACAAAACAAACGGTATCGCGGCCAGGCTTACACACATCATCATCAGAAAATCAGTGGAATAGGCCATGGCGGCGGCCTGGCGTGTCAATTCACTATTTAATGCCGCTATGCCTGAGGCCGTTCCAATATCCCAGGTATCCGGCAACCAGGGACTCTGCAAGACATGCCTGAACGGCGTAACCGTTGCCGCCAGCAGCGCGTGATTGGCCTGCGTATTATGGGCCAGAAAAGTTATCATGATGGAAATGCCGATACTGCTGCCCAGATTGCGGATCAGGCTGAAGATGGCGGTTCCTTCTGTCCGGAGTTCCGGCGATATGGTGGCAAATGTCAGCGTGCTCATTGGCACAAAAACGAATCCGAGCCCCAGCCCCTGTAACAGTCCCGTCTCTATGACCGCGCCAATATCCACCTGCAGAGTAAAATGGGAAATCTGCCACAGAGAGAAAGCCGCCACGCTCAAGCCCGACATGATGAGCATTCGCGAATCGACTTTTCCGATCAGCCGCCCGACCACCATCATGGACAGCATCATGCCAAAACCGCGCGGGGCAATGACAAAGCCCACCATGAGAACGGGATACCCCATCAATTGCTGCAGGAATGGCGGCAACAGCGCCAGTGTCGCCAAAAGGATCATGCCCATAAGAAAGATAAAAACCAGGCCGGCATTCAGATTGCGGTTCCTGAACAGCGCAGGTGTCAGGAATGGCTTTTCTGCCGTGAACATGTGCACCAGGAACATGTAAAGCCCGATGCCGGCAATAATTCCTTCCGCTATTATTTCCGTAGAGGAAAACCAGTCCTGGGAATTTCCGCGGTCCAGCATCAGCTGCAAAGCGCCAATCCCTATGCTGAGCAGTGCAAAGCCAAACACGTCAAATCTTAGTGTCCGTCGTCAGAACATTTGGCTCAGATCGGGGCGTAGTTTAGCGGAGTGCAGGCCTCGTCTGGGGGTTGATGTTAGGCGGCGATCTTGCGGTGTTGCAAGCGCCGATATTCGATAGTCTTTCGTTTGATCCTTTCGCGTTGTTTG
>SHWM01000105.1 GCA_009693835.1 Alphaproteobacteria bacterium | reverse complement strand
AATAGCCGTCCCGAACATATCCGCATTGTCGCGGAAGCCTCGCTGAAGCGGCTGAAAACAGATCGTATCGACCTCTTCTATCAGCACCGGGTCGATCCGGATGTGCCTATGGAAGATGTGGCCGGGGCGGTAAAGCAGCTTATCCAGGAAGGCAAGGTCAAGCATTTCGGCCTCTCGGAAGCCGGCGTGAAATCGATCCGGCGCGCACACGCCGTGCAACCGGTCGCCGCGCTGCAAAGCGAGTATTCGCTCTGGTGGCGCGAGCCCGAGAAAGAAATCCTGCCCGCGCTTGAAGAACTCGGCATCGGCTTCGTGCCCTTCAGCCCGCTCGGCAAGGGCTTCCTCACGGGCACAATCAGCGAAAGCACTGCGTTCGACAAGCGCGACTTTCGCAATATCGCGCCGCGTTTTTCGGAGGAGGCGCGCAAGGCCAATCAGGGCCTGGTGGATGTAATTGGCGGTATAGCCGCCCGCAAGCAGGCAACGCGCGCCCAAATCGCCATCGCCTGGGTGTTGGCGCAGAAGCCCTGGATTGTGCCGATCCCCGGCACCACCAAACTGCACCGTCTCGACGAGAATCTGGGCGGGGCGGATATTGTGCTGACGCCGGATGACCTGCGCGACATTGACAACGTGCTCGCCACGATCACTGTGCAGGGCGACCGCTATCCGCCGCATCTGGCGGAGCTGGTAGGCCGCTGAACCGGCCACAAATTCTGGATGAAATTGCATTGCGCATCGCATGCGCCGTCAATGGCCGTTAGCAGATGACAATGACAACCCTGCGATTTCAACTCATGTTACTGGCCGGTCTGGGGCTGATGCCGGCCTCTGCCCGTGCCGATCCAATGTCTGATAAAAAGCCGCACGTTCAGGCGCAATCCACATATGCCCCCCGCGAGGCGATAACCGGGGATGCCTTCAGCGATACAGAATGGCGGCTGATATGTGATTATTTCGGGGTCGTGGCCTGTGGTTCCGCCACCCTGCTGAGCACCCATAAAGGCAAGCCCAAGGGCGCGATCAGCTCAAAGGAGAAAACCGCGCTGCCGCCACCCGGCCTTGGCAAGCCCGACGACGTGCCGCCTGGCATGGAAAGGCAATTTCAGCGCAACGGCAAATTACCGCCCGGCCAGCAAAAGCGCCAGTTACCAGATGATCTGTCGCACACCCTGCCGCGCCATGCAGACGGGGTGGAGCGCCTGATCATCGGTGACGACGTGTTGCTGGTACAGACCGCCACGGGGACCATCCTCGACATCCTTGAAGGCGTCGCCGCCCGGCGTTGACTCAGGCCGCGGCCCGCTTGCGTTCCGCCTTCAGGCCTTCCGAGATGATAAACGCCAGTTCCAGCGCCTGACTGGCGTTCAGCCGCGGATCGCAATGGGTGTGATAGCGGTCCATCAACTCGGCTTCGGTAATGGCCTGCGCCCCGCCGATACATTCCGTGACGTTCTGGCCGGTCATTTCAAAATGCACCCCGCCGGCATAGCTGCCTTCCGCCTGATGCACGGCGAAGAATTGCCGCATCTCGGTTAATATGCGGTCCACCGGGCGGGTCTTGTAGCCGTTCTCGGCCTTGATCGTATTGCCATGCATGGGATCGCAGGACCAGATCACGTTGCGCCCTTCGCGCATCACGGCCCGCACCAGCCGGGGCAGATGCTTGTCCACATTGCCCGCGCCAAAGCGGCAGATCAGCGTCATCCGGCCGGCCTCGTTGGCGGGATTGAGCACATCCAGCAGCCGCAGCAATTCATCGGGCGTCTGGCTGGGGCCGCATTTCACGCCCAGAGGGTTTTTGACGCCGCGACAAAATTCCACATGCGCGCCGTCGGGTTGCCGGGTGCGGTCGCCAATCCATAATTGATGCGCCGAAGTGTCGTACCAGTCGCCGGAGGTGGAATCCACGCGGGTCAGCGCCTCTTCATAAGGCAGCAGCAGCGCTTCGTGGCTGGTGTAGAAATTCACGGTGCGCATGCTGGCGACCGAGCTGGGTCCCACGCCGCAGGCTTCCATGAAATCCAGCGCCTCGGAAATCTGTTCGGCAATGTGATGATAGCGTTTACTGGCCGGGCTGTCGGCGATGAAATCCAGATTCCAGCGGGCCACATGATGCAGATCGGCATAGCCGCCGCCCGCAAAGGCGCGCAGAAGATTGAGGGTTGCCGCAGCCTGGCCATAGGCCTTGAGCATGCGTTCGGGATCGGGCGCCCGCGCGGCTTCGTCAAAATCCATGCCGTTTATGATGTCGCCCCGGTAGCTCGGCAGTTCCACCCCGCCAATCACCTCCGTGTCCGACGAACGCGGCTTGGCGAACTGACCGGCCATGCGGCCCAGCTTGACCACCGGGCATTTGGCCCCAAAAGTCAGAACAACCGCCATCTGGAGCAGCACCCGAAACATGTCGCGAATATTGTCCGCGCGGAATTCGGCAAAGCTTTCCGCGCAATCGCCGCCCTGTAACAGGAACGCCTCGCCGCGCGACACCGCCGCCAGATCGGCCTTCAGATTGCGCGCCTCTCCGGCAAATACCAGGGGCGGATAGGCCCGCAACTGTCCTTCCACAGCGGCCAGCGCCGCGCTGTCCGGATAGTTCGGCATCTGCACGGCAGGTTTGGCGCGCCAGCCTTGCGGGGTCCAGTTTTCACTCATCACACACCTGCATCTTCTGTTTGCAGGCGGTTATAGTCTGAAAAACCCTGTTTGTCAGGGCCTGATTTCATATAATACATTAAGAGGATGCTCGATCGGCAGGCGGCGCACTGTTTTGAAACCGGCTTCCATGCAGAACTCCTTCACCTTCATTTCCGGCAGGCCTACCGTCCCCAGCCCCATGCCGTTCTGGGCCAGCGACGTTGTCATGCAGAAATGCAGGCTGGCGCCATATTTGAACACCGCCATCGGGCCGTGATTATCGGCCGGGTCATTTTCACAGGCCACATCCATCAACACGTAAATACCATCATCCTTGACCGCCCGGCGCAGGGCGCGCAGGCCCCCTTTAGGGTCAGCCATATCGTGAATAAGATCGAAAGTCGCCACAATATCAAACTTTTCCGGCACGCCCTTGCTGATGTCGTGTACGCGAAATTCTATCCGGTCCTCAACCCCGGCCTCCCTGGCGTTGGCTTTGGCCTTGGCGATATTGGGTTCAAACAGGTCAAAGCCAAAAAACCTGGCTTTGGGGAAGGCCTTGGCCAGTTCAACAGTGGAACGCCCGGCGCCGCAGCCAAAATCGGCAAAGCTGCCGCCCTGCTCCAGCCTCGCCTTCACATCCGGCATCTCTGGCAGCCACTGGCTAACCAGAAGGTTCCGATAGCGCACACAGGAATTGGCCTCCAACCCCTCCCAGAACATAGGGTCATACGTCTCGTAAGTGATGCCCCCACCCTTCTGGAAAGCAGTCACCAGCTCATTAAACGGTTGCATCAAGCCGGTAAACATCTTGAACAGGCCACCCTGATAGGCGGGGCCGCCTTCGTCGACCAGCACGGGCACAAGGGCCAGGGGCAAGGCCGCCTTGCGGGTTAGCTTGTCAAATTCCAGATAACCGGCCGCCGACATGCCATAGATCCATTCGCGGACATAGCGCTCATTCAAACCCATGCGGGCGGCAAGCTGTTCACTCGTCGCCGGTCCCTCTGCCGACAGGTTCTTGAAAATGCCAAGATGATTTCCGATGGCGCATAGCCGTATGGCCACCATGCCGGCGGCGTCCATAACGACTTTGGTGACGAATTCCTGGGTCGTCGCGGTCATTTTTTTCAACCTTTCGGGGTTATTTCAACTGCCCGGAAAGGTAGGGGGTACTGTCAGGAGACGCAATAGCTAGTGGTCCGATTCTAACATTCGCATCCCGTATCGGCGCGCTCTGTTGCGAATGTTAGAATCATAAACTCCACTAGCAAGTACAAGTTGCTAGTGGAGTTTATGGATTTGACATTCGCATCCCAAGCCTGCTTCAGGGGGTAGCGAATGTCAAATCCACTCCACTAGTTATTGAGCATTGTATTAATAGCTTCCTGATGCGTCCCCTCTGCATACCCATTGATAATTCGTCCCGCTTTCTCCGCCAGAAGGCGAAGCTCCGGCGCAAATCGTGCGGCGCGGGCAATTTCGGCATGATCGCCCTGGCTGGTGGCCTCCCTCAATTGCTCCGCGACCTGCAAAATCAGTCCGTTCAACTGGGTTATGATCGTCTCAAAGGGCCGTTTATAGATATCGGGCACATAGTCATAGGCTGCAATCGCCAGGTCCTTGTCCGAAAACCCGCTGTCACGAAAATGTTCGACATAGCTTTTGGGCCGCCAGGCTGTCACATCCTCAACGCATTCGGCCATATCAGAAATCATATCAATAATCATGATTATCTCATTGAAATGATTTAGATAATCCGTCGCCAAAAGGGTTTTGGAATTAATATTTGTTCCCTGGGCCTGTTCCGATAAATAGCTATATATATCAATAGGTTTTGAGATATTTTTGAGATAGGACTGCATGAATTCTTGCTTGTCCGCCAGCTACACTCAACAACGGCTAGGCCCCCATACCCGTCCTGATGCAGAATAAACAGGTTTCATTGCCAAATTACTAAAATTAACGAATTTGGCTGCCCGGCGTGCGCAGGTAAACGAACCAGTAAACTGCCCCCACCAGAACCCCGCCACCGATCACATTGCCGATGGTCACGGACACGAGATTGGTCAGGAGCCCAGCCCAGCCCAGGGTATCGAAACTGCCGGGTGATTGGCCTATGGCGCTCCAGAAAGCCGCGGTGGCACCAAACTTGATCAAAACCGCATAAGGCAGAATAAACATATTTGCCACGCCATGTTCAAACCCGGCTGCCACAAAGCCAGTAACCGGCGGGACAATGCAGAGTATCTTGCCGGTTGTTGTCCGGGCGCTGTAACACAACCATACTGCGAGACAGACCAGCACGTTGCCCAATACCCCCCGCATCAGCGCCGGGAAAAAGCCCAGTTGTGCTTTCGCCTCGGCAATGGACAACGCCGCCGCCCCCACCGCCGCATCCCCATTGCCATGAATCCCCGCCAGAAATACCATTATCGCAGTTGCCGCCGCGCCAATGAAATTACCCAGATAAACCACCCCCCAGGCGCACAGCATGTCGAACAGACTGATTTTCCCCCCGGCCCAGGCGATGACCATCAGATTATTGCCGGTAAACAGTTCCGCCCCGCCAACAACAACCAGAATTAGTCCTAGCGAAAATGTCAGTCCTGCCAGAATCCGCACAACGCCAAAGGGCAAATTCCCGGCGTTCCCGGCCACTGCGATCATTGAAAAAAGCGCGCCAAAAGCAATGAACGCCCCGGCAAGCACGGCCAATGTCAATAATCTCAGAACCGGCAGCCGGGTTTTAGCAGCGCCAATCTGTTCCGCCTTCTCCGCCATTTCCTGTGGCAACAATAAATCCGCGCCAAACGGTGCGTGATTGCCCTCCATCTTAGCCCCCCGTAATTGCCGATGCTTTTGGGTTATACGCCCGAACAGGCCTTTGCGCGCTGTTTCAGACAGTGTATAATTGTTCGCAACCAGTATTAAGGGAGAAAGACCATGCCAGTCTATCGTTCCAAAACCTCCACTAGCGGACGTAACATGGCGGGCGCGCGGGCATTATGGCGCGCCACCGGCATGACAGACAGCGATTTTGGCAAGCCCATCATCGCCATTGCCAACAGCTTTACCCAGTTCGTGCCGGGGCATGTGCACCTCAAGGATCTGGGGCAGATGGTAGCCCGGGAGATTGAGGCGGCCGGCGGCGTCGCCAAGGAGTTCAACACCATCGCCATCGATGACGGCATCGCCATGGGGCATGACGGCATGCTGTATTCGCTGCCGTCGCGCGAGGTTATCGCCGATGCGGTCGAATATATGGTCAATGGCCATTGCGCCGATGCGATTGTGTGCATTTCAAACTGCGACAAGATAACACCGGGCATGCTGATGGCGGCGATGCGGCTGAATATACCCGCTGTCTTCGTTTCCGGCGGGCCGATGGAGGCCGGCAAGGTCATCATGGACGATGGCAGCACCAAGATGGTCGATCTGATCGACCCGATGATCAGCGCCGCCGATGACAAGGTTTCAGACGAGATGGTCGGCAAATATGAACGCTCGGCCTGCCCGACCTGCGGATCGTGCTCGGGCATGTTTACCGCCAATTCGATGAATTGCCTGGCCGAGGCGCTGGGCCTGGCCTTGCCTGGCAATGGCAGCGTGCTAGCCACCCACACGGATCGCCGCGAATTGTTCCTGCGCGCCGGACGCACCGCCGTGGAACTGTGCAGGCGCTATTATCAGGAGGAAGACGAATCTGCGCTGCCGCGCAACATCGCCAATTTCAAAAGTTTCGAGAACGCGATGACCATCGACATCGCCATGGGCGGGTCCACCAATACGGTGCTGCATCTGCTGGCCATCGCCAATGAGGGCGGCATTGATTTCACCATGAAGGATATTGACCGGCTGTCGCGCAAAACCCCGCATATCTGCAAGGTCGCGCCCTCGACGCCGGAATATCA
>SHWM01000104.1 GCA_009693835.1 Alphaproteobacteria bacterium | reverse complement strand
ATAATCCCGTTCGAACCGCGTTCGCTGTTTTATCTGGGGCTCGCCAAAGCGCAGACAGGCGACGCCAAAGGGGCGCTGGATGACTGGGTGGCCCTTTTGAAGCAGGCCGAACCCGGTGCGCCATGGGCGGGCGCCGTGCGCGAGCAGGCGCAGGAAGTCGCCAACCTTCTGAAAGTGGATCTGGCGCACCTGTTACCGGAACCTGCGACGCAAGCCGTCGAGGCGCCTCCGGCCCGGGCATCCCAGGAGCCGGTTACATCGATAGCAGGTCCCGATGCGGAGGGCATGGCCGCGGCGGCCGCCATGCCGGAGGGAGACCGCAAAAAAATGATGGAAAATATGGTCGCGCGGCTCGCGGCGCGGCAGGAGACATCGGAAAAGGACAATGTGGATGGATGGCTGAAACTTGCCCGCGCCTATGGGGTTCTGGGCCGCAAATCGGACAGTCTCGCAGCGCTGGGCAGGGCGGTCGAGGCGGGACCGGGGCGTGTCGACGCGCTGTCGGCCTATGGCGAGGCGTTGCAGGCAGCGGGTGAGACCAAACCCGTATCCGGACGATTCGCGAACACCATGCGGCGAATTCTCGCGGAAGAGCCAGCGAATAATCAGGCGCTGTGGTTTCTGGGTGCTTTTTCGGCACAGCACGGGGACAAGGCTTCCGCCAGACAATATTGGGAAAGACTGCAGGGAGAATTACCGCCGGACAGCGCTGAATATCATTCCGTCTCTACGGCACTGGGCGAACTTGCCAAGTTTTAATCCAAATTGGTGACATGTGCCGTTTTTTTGATGAATGGATCACGACGCAGGATTATTTTACTTATGGCCATAGAAGGCTGTACGCTCATGATTATTCATGGAAAAATGGGCGCGCAGGCACGAATTATGAAAGGCCTGCCGGGTAGTTTGCATAAGGGCGCAGTGTGCCGGACAGCGTAAAAATAGCCATCGTCGGATCCGGGCCCGCAGGGCTCAGCGCGGCAGGACGGGCCGCCGCCACGGGGGTTTCCCACGTGCTGCTGGAGCAGCGCGATCATCTCTCCGACACGATTTACAAATACCAGAAGGGCAAGCTGGTCATGGCAACGCCAGATGTGTTGCCCCTGCGCAGCGATCTTTCCTTCCAGATCGGCATTCGCGAGGAAGTATTGGGCACCTGGGGAACGCAGATTACGGGATTAAAGGCAAATATCAGGTTTAACTCCGAAGTTACCGCCATAAAGGGTGAGAAGGGTAATTTCGAACTGACACTTTCGGATGGGAGCGCCATCAACGCGGAATATGTGGTTTTCGCGATCGGCCTTCAGGGCAATATCCGTCTGTTGGGCGTCCCGGGGCAGGACAGGGAATGGGTGCAATATCAGCTCAATGATCCCGATGAATATTCTGATGAAACCATTGTGGTGGTGGGGGCGGGCGACGCCGGAATAGAAAACGCCCTTGCGCTGACCAAACAGAATTCGGTCATCATCCTCAACCGTGGCAGTGAATTCGTCCGTATCAAGCAGGGAAACCTGACGGCCATCACAACCGCAATCGAAAAAAATCAGATTGATTGCATTTATAGCGCGGAAACGGCGCGTGTCGATGATGATGGCATTGTCGTCAAAACGCCGCAGGGCGAGACCAAAGTGAAATGCGACCGCATTATCGCGCGGCTGGGCGCCTCGCCGCCGCGTAAATTTGTCGAGGCGTGCGGAATCAAATTTCCCAATGCCGATCCGTCGTCACTGCCCGAGCTTTCGGCGCAATATGAGTCGAATGTGCCTGGTCTGTATGTGATCGGGGCTTTGGCGGGCTATCCCCTCATCAAGCAGGCGATGAATCAGGGATATGAGGTGATCGAATATATTCAGGGCAAACAACTGAAGCCCGCCGATGAACCGCTGCTGGAACAAAAATTCGCGAAAATTCCGGGCAACCGGTCCGTGCTGGAAATTCTGGCGCTGATTCAGGGATCGGTGCCTTTGCTGTCTGGCCTTACCACGCTTCAATTGCGGGAGTTTTTGCTGGACAGCAATGTGCACGTGCCGCGCGGCGGCGATGTGATTTTCGAACGCAACGATTATACCAACAGCTTCTATTCGATCGTGGATGGCGAGGTGAACATTCTCATCGACCCGGAGGATGAAACCAAGGTCATCAGCCTCGGCAAGGGTGCCTTCTTTGGCGAGATGGGCCTGCTGTCCGGCCGCCGCAGAACCGCAACCGTGATGGCCAGCATGCCTTCGCTTCTGATTGAAACGCCGCGCCGGTCGATGATCAAACTGATCAATTCGGTCGAGTCCGTTAAGCGTGTCATGGACGAGGCAGCCGTTGGGCGGCAAATCCAGACCTATATCGCGCCGGGCATTCCGCTTTCCGATCTGCAGGAGCTTATCCAGACTGTTAAAGTGGAAAAATTTGGGCAGGGCGAAGTGCTTTTCCGGGAGGGCGAGGCAGGAGACTGCCTCTACCTGATCCAGCGGGGATCGGTCACGGTGTCGCGTGAGGTGGGCGGCAAGGAAGCCGTCATATCTTATGTCGCGGCGGGTAATTATGTGGGTGAAATGGCGCTGATCAGCAAGGCGCCGCGTTCCGCCACCATCCGGGCGGCAGTGGCGGTTGAGGCCCTGCGGCTGGATGGCGGGCCGTTTCAGGCTTTGATGGCCCGCAACGAAGCGGTCCGGCGCACCATCGAGGCGCGGTACCGCGGGCGGATGCTGCAAAATATAGAATCGACCGAACAGCCCGAGGCGGGCGGCATTATCCAGTTCCTGATCGAACAGGGGCTTGGCGAGGCCACGGATGTTTTGCTGATTGATGAGGCGCTGTGCGTACGCTGCGACAATTGCGAAAAGGCCTGTGCGGAAACCCATCAGGGCACGTCCCGTCTGAACCGGGAGGCCGGCCCTACCTATCAGACGATCCATGTGCCCACCTCGTGCCGGCATTGTGAACATCCTCACTGCATGGTCGATTGCCCGCCGGATGCGTTGCGGCGCAATGCCAATGGCGAGGTTTATATTACCGATAGCTGCATCGGCTGCGGCAATTGCGAACGAAACTGCCCCTATGGGGTAATCCATATGGCGGCGAAACCGCGCAAAAAGCCGGGGCTTTTGCAATGGTTGTTGTTCGGACGCGGCCCTGGTCCCGGACAGGCCGTGTCGGGGAAATGGGGACCAGACAGCAAAAAGGAGGACGGCGGGCCAAAGAAAGCCGTGAAATGTGATATGTGCAAGGATGTCACGGGGGGGCCGGCCTGTGTGCGGGCATGTCCTACGGGGGCCGCCCTGCGGGTGGAGCCGTCGGAATTTTTCAAAGTCGTCTCATCGGGTCTGTAGAACCCCCTAGCCGCGGGCGCCTGGGGGGTGCGGGGAGTTAAATGCATCAGTCGATCCTGGTTTTCAGGAATTTCCGTTATCTGAAATGGGCTGCGTCCGTCATTGCGGCGGCAGTCGTGCTTTACGTATTTCATTCTCCTGAGTATGGCCTTCCCAATGGCGGGACCTGGCTGGGATATGTGCTGGGTACCATTGGGGCGGTCCTGATTCTGTGGCTGATGTGGTTCGGCATCCGCAAGCGGCGCTATGGCACGGGCGGCGCGCCTGTAGAAGACTGGCTCAGCGCGCATGTGTATCTGGGTCTTGCCCTGATCGTGATCGCCACTCTGCATACCGGATTTCAGTTTGGCCTGAATGTGCACACGCTGGCCTATGGGCTGATGATGATTGTGATAGTGAGCGGGATTTTGGGCCTCATGGCCTATATCCGGGTTCCGGAATTGATGACCAATAACCGGCGCGGCATGACACTCACGCAGATGATGCATGAAATATCCGATCTGGACACGGCCTGCAGGGAGACGGCGCTGTCTCTTGGCGATGAAATCAACCAGATTGTGCTGAAAGCGGCGCGAGATACCCGCATTGGCGGAAATGTGTTGCGGCAACTTTCCGGCAATGATCCGAATTGCGCCACGAGACAGGCAAACCAGGCGGTGCGGCATCTGGCCGACCATGCTCCGCAAGTACAGGCTGAAGGTTTCCGCTCTCTGCTGGGGCTGCTGGCGCGCAAGGAGGAATTGCTTGCCAGGGCGCGGCGCGATGTGCGCTTCAAGGCGTTTCTCGACATTTGGCTTTTTGTCCATGTGCCATTGTCATTTGCACTGCTGGCCGCATTGATGGCGCATATCGCCTCTGTCTTCCTCTACTGGTAAGCAGAGGATGGAAATTCTCGTCACCTATCTGACTCGGCGGAAGAAAGGCGGCGTGTCCCGCAGGACCGAGGAACGAAGCGCGGAGGCGCTGCATTTCGGCCGCAGCACGAATGCCGAGGTCTATCTCGCCGACCCGCGGATTCGTTTTGAGCATGCGGTGATCCATCACCGTCCTGGCGGCCTGTTTATCGAGGTTGAAAAGCTCTCGGATGTGCGGGTTAACGGTCAAACCTCCAGCAACCGGTCGATCGGTGTTGGCGATGTGCTTGGCATTGGCCCCTTTGACGTAACCCTCGTCGAGCCGCCAGAGGGCAAGGATATTTCCATCGAAGTGGAACTTGTGCGCCCGCTGGGGGATGATTATGCGCAACTGGCGGCGCGCAGCACGGTCCGGCTTGAGGACTATGGTTTAAGCCGCAGGCTTTGGTCATGGGTTGGCTTTCTTGCGGTCTTGATTTTATTTCTTGCGCTGCCCGCGTGGTATTTCTTTCAGCACACGGAGGCGTCCGCCGAAAAAACCGTGGGCCGGCGGTTTGACGCCGTCTGGAACAGCGGCCCGATTTCATCGCAGCACCAGTTCATTTCCGACAAGTGCAATATCTGTCACGAGAAACCCTTTGTTCAGGTCAGGGACAGCGCCTGCCTGTCCTGCCATGCGCCCGTGACACACCATTTTGACGGGGCCACGGCGGAGATATCAAACGTTCCTCAGTTCAGAAAGCTGCCGGATAAAACATGCAATGACTGCCACCAGGAGCACAATGGCAGCCAGGCGGTCACCATCAGCAAGGAAAGCTTTTGCATCGAGTGCCACAAAGACATTGAACGTAAACTGCCCCAAAGCAGCATAAAAAACGCAGGCAGATTTGATCTTGACCATCCTGATTTTCGCCCGGACGTGGTGACAGATTCAGCGGCCCGTACCTTCAATCGCATTTCAATCAGCAATTCCGCAGAACTGTCTGAAAATTCCGGGCTCAAATTTCCGCATGACGCGCATCTGAAAAAAGACGGTATCCGCGGACCAAATGGCAAGGAAACCCTGGAGTGCCGGAGCTGCCATATTCTTCCCAGGGGAGCGGCGAATTTCAATCCCATCGGCATGGAGGGGACGTGCGAGCGCTGCCATCAGCTCGTGTTCGATCCAAGGCGTCCAGACCGCACCCTGCCGCATGGCCAGGCGAATAATGCGCAAATGCTGATCCGTGAGTTTTACAGCGATTATGCGCTTCGGGGCGGCGTCAACGACGTGCAGGCGCCGGCGCCGGACATCACCCGGCAGCGGCCAGGCGAACAGACGCCGGTCACGTCGCAGAGACAGACGGCCCCATTGGCCTGGGCGGACCAGCAGGCGCAACGCGTCGCTGATATGTCATTTGGCAAAACCATGTGCGGCAATTGCCATGAAGTTTCCAGCGGTTCGGGCAAGGGCCCGTTGAACTGGTCTGTGGTCCCCGCGTTGATCAACAAGGCATGGCTGCCGCGCGGCCGGTTTGATCATTCAGCGCATTCTGATATGTTGGAATGCGATTCATGTCATGCCGCTGAAACTTCAAAAAAGTCTTCGGACGTCCTGTTGCCCAAAATTGCGGTGTGCAAGAATTGCCATGGCGGCGAGAATGTCAGTAACAAGGTTCCGTCGACCTGCATAACGTGCCACGATTTCCATCTGCCGGGAACGTCACGAATGGGGAATACAAAGGCGTGGAGAAAAAATCCCGACGGGGAAGCAGGCGAGATGCATAACCTGACCTCAATCGAGGGAAAAAATTAGGTGGTTTGGTTTCCCGGATATTCACGAAAAATACTTACGGTATGTTCCGCCATGTTCCTCGCCGCCGGGATGTGGCGTCAGGCCCCGGCGCAGGAATTGACGGTTGCCGGTGTGCAGATCGCCCCTGTGGTGGTGCCCGATATGACCGCCGCCGTGGTGGAAAAGCAGGTGCCGCTTGGGCGGGATATGCCTGAGGCCACCTATGTGGTAGTGCAATTCGCGGGCGTTCCTGCCCTGATGCGGGACCGTCAGGGGGTATTTCAGCCATGGGATATTGATGCGGCGCATCTCGCCGATAATGGTTTTGCACCATCGGGCGGCCAGCTTAATTTCAAGATATTCAGTCAGGATCTGTCCGATAAAAATTTTCCAATGACCGTTACGGTGTATTACCGGGCCAGAGGGGAATTGAAATTTGGATATTTCGATATCATGCGGGCGAACTGACGCAATGAGGCGCTTTATTGGTGCAATCAAAAGCCATCTGAGACGCACATTGTTGCTGCTTGGCGCATTGCTGTTGGGTGGGCAGGCTGCCGGAGCGCAGAATTTACAGAACCTGACGGACATGGACGTGTATCGCATTATTGCACAGGGTGTGCAGGAAGCGGGTGCGCGCAACAACCCGGCCACTATTGCCGTGACCGACCGGGTGGGCAATGTGCTTGCGGTCTATCAGATGCCGGGCGCGC
>SHWM01000024.1 GCA_009693835.1 Alphaproteobacteria bacterium | reverse complement strand
CATGAACCATGGCTTCACCGTGTTGCGGGAGACCCTGCCAAAGGGTGTGCGCTAAACCCATATATCGCTGCTCGACGTCACCAATTGCAGCATTGCGGTGGAAGGCAGACCCGTCTTCTCGGTGCAGTATCATCCCGAAGCCAGCCCCGGCCCGCAGGACAGCACTTATCTGTTCGAGCGGTTTGTGAAGATGATGGGGGCGAAGTGATGCCGAAACGCACAGACATTAATAGCTTCCCAACACCCCATCTTCTCTCGAGGGAAAGAAGCAGCGTCAGGGGGAAAGATGCCTAGGCGCACCGACATCAAATCCATATTGCTGATCGGCGCGGGGCCGATTGTGATCGGTCAGGCCTGCGAGTTTGATTATTCTGGCACCCAGGCCTGCAAGGCGCTGAAGGAAGAAGGCTACCGCCTGATACTGGTCAACTCCAATCCCGCCACCATTATGACCGATCCGGATCTGGCGGACGCCACCTATATCGAACCGATCACGCTGGAAATGGTCGCCAAGATCATCGAGAAGGAGCGCCCGGACGCGCTGTTGCCCACCATGGGCGGGCAGACCGCGCTCAACACCGCCATCGCGCTGGCGGATATGGGCGTGCTGGAGAAATATGGCGTCGAGCTGATCGGCGCCAGCCGCGCCGCCATCGACATGGCCGAAGACCGGCTGAAATTCCGCGACGCCATGACCCGCATCGGTCTGGAGACGCCGCGTTCCTTCATCGCGCATAATCGCGAAGAAGCGCTGGCGGGCCTCGAAAAAGTTGGCCTGCCCGCCATTATCCGCCCGTCCTTCACCCTTGGCGGCACCGGCGGGGGCATTGCCTATAACCGCGAGCAATATATCCAGATCGTCGAGGGTGGCGTCGACGCCTCGCCGGTCGGTGAAGTGCTGATCGAGGAATCCGTGCTCGGCTGGAAAGAATATGAGATGGAGGTGGTGCGCGACAAAGCCGACAATTGCATCATCATCTGCTCGATCGAAAATGTGGATCCGATGGGTATCCACACCGGCGATTCCATTACGGTCGCACCCGCCCTGACATTGACCGACAAGGAATATCAGATCATGCGCAACGCCTCGATTGCGGTGCTGCGGGAAATTGGCGTTGAAACCGGTGGCTCCAATGTGCAGTTCGCGGTCAATCCGGCGGATGGGCGGCTGATTGTCATTGAAATGAACCCGCGCGTGTCGCGCTCCAGCGCACTGGCCTCAAAGGCGACCGGATTTCCAATCGCCAAGGTCGCGGCGAAACTGGCCGTGGGGTACACACTGGATGAACTGATGAACGATATTACCGGGGTGACGCCCGCCTCGTTTGAACCCAGCATCGACTATGTCGTTACCAAAATACCCCGCTTCACCTTCGAGAAATTTCCGGGCGTTGAGGCGTCACTGACCACGTCAATGAAATCCGTCGGCGAGGCCATGGCGATCGGCCGCACCTTTCAGGAATCCCTGCAAAAGGCGCTGCGCTCCATGGAAACCGGCCTCGATGGGCTGGATGACCTGGTGATTGAGGGCATGGGGCATGGCGATGACCGCAATGCCCTGCGCGCCGCCCTGTCGCAACCTTCTCCGGACCGGCTGCTGCGGATTGCGCAGGCGTTCCGGCATGGGTTGTCCCTGGAGGATATACACGCCGCCAGCAAATTTGATCCATGGTTTCTGGGCCAGATTCGTGACCTTGTTGAAACCGAGAGCCGCGTCAAGGCCTTTGGCCTGCCGGAGGATGTACAAAATTTCCGTATGCTGAAAAGCAAGGGATTTTCCGATGCGCGTCTGGGGCATATTTCGGGATTGTCAGAAACGGAAGTCCGTTTGCGCCGCCATCGCCTCGGCGTACGTCCGGTCTACAAGCGGATCGATACCTGCGCCGCCGAATTTGAATCGCGCACACCCTATATGTATTCCACCTATGAAAGCCCACCCGCGCCCGATGGCGCGCCAGAGTGTGAATCTGCGCCCACCGGTGCACGCAAGATCGTTATTCTGGGCGGCGGCCCGAACCGCATCGGGCAGGGCATCGAATTTGATTATTGCTGCTGCCATGCCGCGTTCGCCCTGTCGGACGCGGGTTACGAGACGATCATGGTCAATTGCAATCCCGAAACCGTCTCCACGGATTATGACACCAGCGACCGGCTGTATTTTGAACCGCTGACGGCGGAAGACGTACTGGAACTGATTGCGGTGGAACAGCGCAACGGAACCCTGCATGGGGTGATTGTGCAACTGGGCGGCCAGACGCCCCTGAAACTGGCGGCGGCGCTGGAGGCCGCCCATATACCCATCCTCGGCACGACGCCCGACGCGATTGACCTAGCCGAAGACCGTGGGCGGTTTCAGGAGCTGCTGTCCAGTCTGGGTCTGCGCCAGCCGGTGAATGGCACCGCCGTGAACCTTGCCGAAGCCAAGGCCGTGGCACAGCGCATAGGCTACCCCGTTGTTATCCGCCCCTCCTATGTGCTGGGCGGACGGGCGATGGAAATTGTGCGCGATGAGGCGCAACTGACACGTTACATGGCCCAGGCGTTCATCGCCTCGGGCAAAAATCCGGTGCTGATCGACAGTTATCTGCAGGACGCCATTGAGGTGGATGTGGACGCGCTGGCGGATGGTGTGGACGTGCATGTCGCGGGCGTGATGGAGCATATCGAGGAAGCCGGTGTACATTCCGGCGACAGCGCCTGTTCCCTGCCGCCTTATTCCCTGGATGCGGCCATCATTGCCGAAATCAGCCGGCAGACAAAAGTGCTGGCAAAGGCGCTTGGTGTTGTCGGACTGATGAATGTGCAGTTCGCCGTGCAGGCGGGAACGATCTTTATTCTCGAGGTCAATCCGCGCGCCAGCCGCACCGTGCCGTTCGTCGCCAAGACCATGGGCGTTCCTTTCGCCAAGATTGCCTCCAGAATCATGGCGGGCGAGCCGCTGGCGGGTTTTGGCCTGGTTGAGAAAAAACTGGATCATGTCGCCGTCAAGGAAGCCGTCTTTCCTTTCGCCCGGTTCTCTGGCGCGGACACCCTGCTGGGCCCGGAAATGAAATCAACCGGCGAGGTGATGGGCCTGGACCGTAATTTTGAACGCGCCTTCGCCAAAAGCCAGATCGCCAGCGGCTCGGCTTTTCCTGAATCGGGAACCGCCTTCTTCTCCGTCAAGGATCGTGACAAACAGGCCATTCTCTCCCCTGCCCGCACCCTGCAGGCCATGGGCTTCAAGCTGCTCGCCACCGGGGGCACCGCCGCCTATCTGGAGCAGGCGGGGCTCACGGTCACCCGCATCAACAAGGTTCTGCAGGGCCAGCCGCACATTGCCGACGCCATTAAAAATGGCGATGTGCAACTGGTGTTCAACACCACGGAGGGGGCGCAGGCGATTGCCGATTCTTTTTCAATACGGCAGAGCGCACTGATGTCGAAGGTGCCCTATTACACAACAGCGGCAGGAATAAGGGCTGTAGTTAAAGGGCTTGAGGCCGCGCGCGCCGGGGCGCTTGAAGTTCGGCCATTACAATCCTACATTCAGTGATCGCGTGGGCTGGCATCCGCTGAAAAGCGGGCTGGCCCATGCGGTTGTGTTAACTTCTAGGTATAGCAGAACAGATGGAAAGAATTCCCATGACGGTCCACGGTTTCGAATCCCTCGAAACCGAGGTGCGGCACCTGAAGACGGTGGAGCGGCCCGCCATCATCAAGGCTATTTCGTCGGCGCGCGAGCATGGCGATCTGTCCGAGAACGCCGAATATCATGCCGCCAAGGAGCGCCAGAGCTATATCGAAGGCCGGCTGATGGAGCTGGAAGACAAAATCAGCCGCGCCCAGGTGATTGATGTGACCAAATTGTCTGGCCACGACGTCAAATTCGGCGCCACGGTGAAACTGGTGGATGAAGACACTGAAGAGGAAACCACTTATCAGGTCGTAGGAGAGTTCGAGGCAGACGTGAAGGCCGGCCGCATCTCCATTACGTCGCCGCTGGGCCGCGCACTGATCGGAAAAGCGACGGGCGATCAGGTGGAGGTCAACACCCCGGGCGGCGGCAAAAGCTATGAAATTCTCAGCGTCAATTTCAAGGGCTGAACCTCTGCCATTTTAATGGCAACCGCGCCCGCTGGAAACCGGATGATCTAAAATTTTTCGCCGCCGGTTTCGCGGCCTGCATCCGGAAAGTCACGGTACAGGGCAAAGCGCAAATTCTGCGCCATTGAGTTGACCGCGAAATGCTGTTCCTCCACTTGGCCTGTCCGCGTCGCGACCTGCTGAAAGGCCGCATCAAGCTGTGCCAGATCAGCGGTTTCGATCATGATATGAAAATCGCCGAGACTGGGCTGACCCAGCCCCAGTTTGCGCCGCGTAATGCGGTAGCCCGCTATTTTCCGCTGCGCGCGCAACCGGCCCAGAAACACGTCAATATTGCTGGCGAATTCCGTCTCCCGGACGCCCGGCTTCAGTTCGCACCACACATGATAAATATCCACGCAGCCTTGCCTTAACAGGGTTTGGTGCCACGCAACGAGATGCGGTGCAGCACCCGTTTGAAGCCATGATAATCGTTTACCGGATTGTGCTGCACCACCCGGTTGTCCCAGAAAACCACGCAGCCGGGGCTCCATTGAAACCGGCAGGTAAATTCGGGTTTCACCTGGTGCGCGAACAGATAGTTCAGCAGAGGCGCACTTTCTTCCACGGTCATGTTCTCAAACCGCGCCGTATGCCCGAAATTGACATACAGAACCTTGCGGCTGGTTTCGGGATGGGTGCGCACCACCGGGTGAATGCCAATCAGCTCCTTTTTAGCCTCCTCCTTGCCCAGGGTGGCAAGCCGGTCCTCGCGGGTCTTGTTGGCGTCCGCCTTGGCTGAACTATTATATCCCTTCAGGCCGGACAGCATCGCCTTCATGCCCTCTGAAAGCGTCTCATAGGCCATATACATATTGGCGAAAATAGTATCCCCGCCATAGGGGGGCAGTTCGCGGGCGACCAGTATCGCGCCCATGGGCGGCACTGGTGTATAGGTGGTGTCGGCATGCCAGATGCCGCCAAAATTGATCTTCTCGTGCGGCAGTTTGACGACTTCAACGATTTCGGGAAAATCGGGAAGCCCCTTGAGCATTGGATATTCTTCCGGCACCGAAAACCGCCGGGCAAAGGCGAAATGCTGTGCCGGGGTGATGTTTTGGCCGCGAAAGAAAATTACGAGATAATCCAGCAGCGCCTGCCGGATTTCAGCAATAATCGCGCCGTCCAGATTTTGCGATAGATCCACCCCGCCGATTTCCGCACCCAGGGCGCCTGCAACGCGTTTGATCGTGATCATGCCGTGTCCCCAGTTTTATTCCACGGTCACCGATTTTGCCAGATTGCGAGGCTGGTCCACATCCGTGCCCTTGAACACCGCCGTATGGTAGGCCAGCAACTGAACGGGAATAGCATACATGATAGGAGAAAGAAATGGATCAACGTCCGGCATGGTAACAGAAGCCGCTGCATAGGCCCCCATCTTTTCCACCCCTGCGGCGTCGGAAAGCAGGATGACCCGGCCGCCGCGCGCCACCACTTCCTGCATGTTGGAGGCGGTTTTCTCAAACAATGCATCACTGGGCGCGATCACGATCACCGGCACGTCTTCGTCAATCAGCGCTATCGGCCCATGCTTCAGTTCGCCTGCCGCATAACCTTCCGCGTGAATGTAGGAAATTTCCTTCAGTTTCAGCGCCCCCTCCAGTGCGATAGGGTACAGCAACCCCCGCCCCAGATAAATCACATCCCGGGCCTTGGCCATATCATGCGCCAGATCGCGGATCATTTGATCATGCGCCAGGGCCACATTGATGAGGCGCGGCAGTTCCATCAGCGCCCGGGTCAGACGCGCCTCTTCGGCCGCATCAATCGCGCCGCGGGCGCGGGCAAAGCCAATCGCTAGCGCCGCCAGCGCCGTCAGCTGGCAGGTAAATGCCTTCGTGGACGCGACGCCGATCTCCGGCCCCGCATGGGTCGGGAAAATGACATCGGATTCGCGGGCTATCGTTGATTCCGCCACATTCACGACAGAAGCAATCACCTGTCCCTGCGCGCGGCAGTAGCGCAGCGCCGCCAGCGTATCGGCGGTTTCACCGGACTGCGAAACAAATAGCGCCAGGCCGCCGGGCGGCATCGCCGCCTCCCGGTAACGGAATTCCGAGGCAATATCCACTTCAACCGGCAGACGCGCCAGTTGCTCGAACCAGTATTTGGCGACGCAGCCGGCGTAATAGGCGGTGCCGCAGGCCACTATTGTCAGCCTACTGATGGCGCGCAGATCCACCGTGAATTCCGGAAGCTCTACCGTGCCGCGCAACATGGAAACATAGGCACCGAGCGTATTGGCAATTGCGTCCGGCTGTTCATAAATTTCCTTGGCCATGAAGTGGCGGTGATGGCCCTTGTCCATCATGGCCGCGCTCGCGCTGGCAATTTCCTTTTTGCGCTGAATGGACTGGCCTGCCGCATTAAAGAATTCGGCGCCGCCGCGGCTTAGCACCACCCAGTCGCCATCTTCGAGATAACTTAGCGTTTTGGTCAGCGGGCTGAGCGCCAGGGCATCCGAACCGAGATACATTTCGCCATCGCCATAACCCACGGCCAAGGGCGGGCCATTTCGCGCGCCGATCATGAGATTGTCCTCGCTGGCGAATATCAGCACCAGCGCGAAGGCCCCCTGCAAACGCTTGAACGCCTGAGCCGCCGCCTCACGCGGGCCTAACCCCGCGCGCATCCCGTCATACACGAGATGCGCAATAACTTCGGTGTCGGTTTCAGAGGCAAAAATATGCCCTTTAGCGGAAAGTTCCGCGCGCAGCTCCTGAAAATTCTCAATGATCCCATTATGCACCACCGCGACGCCGCCGGAAACATGCGGATGGGCATTATCCACTGTTGGCGCGCCATGGGTCGCCCATCGTGTGTGGCCGATGGCGGTCGCACCCGGCAGCGGCTGCCTTTGCAATGTGCTGACAAGGTTGCGCAGTTTTCCCTCGGCACGGCGCCGGTCGATGCCGCCATTCACAATGCAGGCGATGCCAGCCGAGTCATAACCGCGATATTCCAGCCTGCGCAAGGCATCCAGCACCAGCCCGGACGCGCCCTCGGCTCCTAAAACGCCAACAATTCCGCACATATTCCCGTCCCGTACCTAAACTTATCCGTGGCCGGATTTTTTTCCTGAAAATCTGGCCCGAAAGCGCGCCGCCCAGCCCGTTTTTTCAATCTGCTGCGGCCGCACCAGCGCCAGCGCATCACTGCTTACGTCCCTGGTGATCACACTGCCCGATCCGGTATAGGCGCCATCGCCAATCTTCACAGGCGCGACCAGACAGGTATTGGAACCGATAAAGGCCCCAGCGCCTATATCCGTGAAATGCTTTTCGAACCCGTCATAATTGCAGGTAATGGTGCCCGCGCCCACATTGGCGCCCGCGCCCACCCGCGCGTCGCCAATATAGGACAGATGGCTGATCTTTGCGCCCTCTTCGATGCGCGCCGCCTTGACTTCGACAAAATTGCCGATCTTGGCATTCCTGCCGATATCCGCCCCCGGACGCAGCCGACCATAGGGCCCGATTTCCGCAGCGGCGGCGACGGACGCCCCTTCCAGATGCGAGAAGGGCTTAATCTGCACGCCATCCGCGACCCTGACGCCGGGGCCAAAGACCACATTCTGGCCGACCACCACATCACGGCCCAGCTGGGTGTCATGGCTGAAATAGACCGTAGACGGATCAAGCAGAGTTGCGCCATTGAGCATGGCGATGCGGCGCAGCCGGTTCTGAAGAATCGCTTCCGCCTGCGACAGCTCGATACGGCTGTTAACCCCCAGCACTTCGTCTGCGTCCGCCTCAATCACCGCGCAGGCCAGGCCGCGTTTGCGGGCGATGGCGATAATGTCGGTGAGGTAATATTCGCCCCTGGAATTAGTGTTGCCAACTTCCTGCAACAGGCTGAACAGCACCGCGCCATCTACCGCCATGACGCCGGAATTGCACAGTGTGACGGCGCGCTGTTCCGGATTGCAATCCCTGGATTCGACAATCGCCTCCAGTGCGCCGGTATCATCCAGCATCAGCCTGCCGTAGGGCGAGGGATCAGCGGGGCGGAAACCCAGCACCATAACCGATGCGCCCTTGCGCCGTGCGGTCAGCATGGCCTGCAAAGTGTTTGCCTGCACCAGCGGCGTGTCCGCATACAGGATCAGAACATCGCCGGCAAAGCCGGTCAGGTCAGCCGCCGCCGCCTTAACCGCGTCGGCGGTGCCCAACTGGCGCGTCTGCACGGCGATCCGCACGTCCGGCGCCTGGCTGCGAGCGGCCTCTGTGACCATGGGCATGTCGGGCGCCACCACCACCACGCGCCTGTCGGCGTTGAGCGCCTGGCTCAGGGCCAGCACATGGCCCAGCATGCTGCGCCCGGCGACGGGGTGCAGGACTTTGGGAAGACTGGACTGCATCCGCGTTCCCTGCCCTGCGGCCAGGATAATTGCGGCGAGTGGGGTGGAACTGCTCATGGACAGGCCCTCAGGGTCGGTAACCGGATTAACCATATTGTATACTGCAACGATGCAGAGTATCGCGCCAATTCAATAAATATTTCTAACTCTTACACCAGTGGAGTGAATTTGACATTCGCCACCCGTGCAGCTTATTCAGGATGCGAATGTCAAATCCATAAACTCCACTGGAAAATTATATTTGCTGGTGGTCCGATTCCAACATTCGCTATGGAGCGCGCCGGAACGGGATGCGAATGTTGGAATCGGACCGCCAGTCTGCATGTTATTGGGCGTCTGATAAGTGACCACCCTCACGATATGGTTAATTATTTTCGTTTCGGGGTTAAGGAAAAGCTAATGCCGTTATATTCGGGCTATACGATTGTGTTCGATCTGGACGGCACGCTGGTCGATACCGCGCCCGATCTGACGGCGGCCCTGAACCATGTGCTGGTGCGCGAGGGGCGCGCGCCGCTACCGCTAACCGAGGTCCGTAATCTGGTCGGGCACGGGGCGCGGGCGTTGATCGAACGCGGCATGAGCGTTGCAGGCGCCAGCCCGCCGGAACCGGAACTGCAGCGCATGTTAGGGTTATTTCTCAGCTTTTACGGCGCCAATATCGCCAATCATAGCACCCTGTTCCCGGGAGTAACCGAAACATTGGCGCATCTGCGCGGCGGGCAGGCCCTGCTCGGGGTTTGCACCAATAAACCCGCCGCGCTGTCCCAGGCCTTGTTTTCCGCTCTCAACATGCACGGCCAGTTTGAGGCGGTGCTGGGAAGCGACAGCCTGCCGGTGCGCAAACCCGATCCGCTGCATCTGATCGAGACCGTCCGGCAGGCAGGGGGCGACCCGGCCCGCGCCGTGATGGTGGGCGACAGCGCCACCGACGTGCATACGGCCCGGGCGGCCAATATTCCCGTGGTGCTGGTCAGTTTTGGCTACACCCTTATCCCGGCGCATGAACTGGGCGCCGACAGGGTGATTGACAGTTTTGACGCCCTGATCCAGGTGCTACCGGACCTGTTACGGCTTGACCAGACCGGGTGAAGCGCCCTATAGCAAACGCCTGATTGAAGGGTTACGGGCGATTAGCTCAGTTGGTAGAGCACTGTGTTCACATCGCAGGGGTCGCATGTTCGAGTCATGCATCGCCCACCACCCTACGCCCTGCGGGCTTCGGGTGGCGAAGCCACCCGGAACCGCATCTTGGGCGTAGGAGCGTCCCTCGAAGCTCCAGACGAGCGTAGTGGGACTGGCGCAACCCTGTGAAGACCGCTAGGCCGGCTTGCCGGGCGAAGCCAAAGGCCTGGCGCGAAGCAGTGCCCGGCATAGCCCGCAGGGTGGCGGCGGCCACCTTCCAGTCCCCCTCAAAACATCATGATCTGCCGGTCGCCCAGAAGTTTGATCATGCCCGCCGTGCGGTAGTGCCCATGCGTGACCATGCCGTGCTGGGTAGCGACATGCATGTCCCGCAGGCAGCGCTGCAGCGGGCTGCTGCGATGGACCGAACTGCCGCCGCCCAGCGTGTACATGGTGTCAACGATGGCGGTCGCGGTTTCGATGACAAAATTGGCGGCCATGCGCAAACGGCGGCGATGTTCCAGCGTGGGCTTGTCGCCCCGTGTGACATGATCGGTCACTTCCTCGACAATCTCGAAGATGGTGGCGCGCGCCGCATTCAACTGCCCTTCCGCCCGGCCAAGGCTGGTCTGCGCAATCGGGTTTTTCGCCAGCGTGTCCCGTTGCCATGTGGGAACCTTGCCGCGCGCCAGTTCGGTGAAACTGTCGATCGCGCGCCGCGCGATGCCGAGCGCATGGGCGGCGTGCGCGCTCGCCAGCATGCCGAAATAAGGCAGCCGGTAGAGCGGCCCCTCCACCCGGGCCGTGGTGTCGCCCATGATGATCCAGCGGTCCTGCGGAATGAAGGCGTCTTTGGCTTCGAAATCACCGCTGCCGCTGCCGATCAGCCCGCTGGGGTCCCAGTTATCGATCAGCTTCACCTGATCGCGCGCGAAATACACCATATGGATGCGCGGTTCTCCACCGGGACCCTGCGATGGTTTGCCGTCCTCCATGATCAGGCTGGCGCCTGCAATCCAGTCGCAATTATGCGCGCCGGACCCCCAGGGCCAGCGTCCGGACACCCTGATCCCGCCTTGCACCTGTTCGCCCCGGCCATTGGGTATCGTGGACCCGCAGCTCAGCGACATTTTATGCGCGCCGAATATTTCGTTCGCCCATTCTTCCGGCACCAGCCCCGCCATGAACCCCATCGTGCCGTAAATCATGGCGCACCAGCCGACCGAACCGTCCGCATAGGCCAGCGCCTCGTTGGCGCGCAACAATTGCGCCAGTGTGCGTTCGTGGCCACCATAGGCTCTGGGTATCGCCATGCGGAATACGCCCGTTTCATTGAGCCTGCGCGCCAGATCGGCCGGCAGCCGTCGCGCGTCCTCGATTTCCAGCGCCCGTTCGCTGATTTCATGGTGGAACGCCTGCACCGCCACTAATTCAGGGGATGTGTGCCGTTCTGAACGCGTCATACGGAATTCCTTTTCACTATCAAGGCAGCAACCGATGACCAGCCAGCGCCAGTCAATCATCGTTGGCCGGGCTTTCAGGTTAGCGTCTGGCGGCCCCGGTTGCCAGCAGGATAACCCGTCCGTAACGTGGCGATATAGGTCTGAAGGACGTGAAAGCCTGGCTAATCGTGGCCCACCACTCGGAATTCTGGGCATTTTAATTGACC
This sequence comes from Alphaproteobacteria bacterium, assembly GCA_009693835.1. GTDB lineage: Bacteria > Pseudomonadota > Alphaproteobacteria > UBA11222 > UBA11222 > UBA11222. The sequence continues at coordinate 23,607 of SHWM01000024.1, read as the reverse complement.
CAGGGCAAATTCAACACCTTCCGACGGCATTGCCAGTCCCCGAATTGCTGGTTATCGTACGCATGGTTTCGCCACTGGAACCCGACCTGAAGCCAAGGAATGCCGTGGATGAGCTATGAAGCGCCCTACAAGGGGATCAAAGTCGTCGACATGAGCCAGGCGCTGGCTGGCCCCTATGCCGCTGGGATCCTGGCGCGCCACGGCGCCAATGTCATCAAGGTGGAACCCGGGCGGGGCGACTGGGCGCGCGGGGTCGGCAAGAAATATGGCGGGCAAACCGTGATCTCGACATTGGTCAATCTGGGCAAGCGCAGCATCTGTATAGAGCTGAAAACAGACGGCGGGCGCGACGTGCTGCGCCGCCTGCTGAAAGACACGGACATTTTCATCGAAAGCTTCCGGCCGGGCGTGACCAAACGCCTGGGCTTTGGATATGAGGCGGTGCGCGCCATCAACCCGCGCATCATTTATCTTTCGGTATCCGGCTTCGGGCAGACCGGCCCGTTTGCCGAACGGCCGGGAACGGACGGCGTGTTGCAGGCGTTTTCCGGGTTTGTGGCGGATAACAAGGGCAATGATGGCATTCCGCACCGCTCCAATGTGGTGCTCATGGATCTTTCGGCCGCCCTGTATAATGTGCAGGCGCTTCAGGCGGCCTTATGGGCGCGGCAGGGCGAAAAAGAAGGCCGCTATCTCGATAACAGCCTGCTGGAGACGGCCGCTATCCTGCAAAACATCAATATCGCCGGCAAGGCGCTGGAAGGCGGCGGCCGGGGTCAGCCGCTGGTCTATCCTTTCGGCATTTTCCCGACCAAGGACGGCTATATATCCGTTGGCACGGTGTTCGAGCGCGAATACAAGCCGTTCATGGAAATGCTGAAACTGCCTGATCTGGCCAATGATCCAAGATTAACCTCGACCAAGGACCGTTTCGAGAACCGGCATCTGATCGACGAGCCGATACGATCGGCCATTGCGGAATATACGACCGATGAAATTTGCGGGGAACTGATCAAGCTGCGCATGCTGCATGAACGCGTGAATAATTACCGCGAATTTCTGGACCACGAACAGACAAAACACGTGAACGCCTTTTACTGGCATGATTATCCAGGCATCGGCCGCATGCCGCTGGGAAATATTCCCGGGGCAAAGCGGCTTGGCGATGATCCAGCCATGCTGAATGCGCCGTTGCTGGGCGAACACACCTCCGAGATACTTGCGCAGCATGGCTATAGCGCGCAGGAGATTCGGGCGCTGGAGGAGGCCGGCGCCATAAACTCGCACCTCGCCGCCGCATGACAGGGGATCCGCCCGCAAAAATCAGCCTGCGCAATGTCGTCAAGAGATTTGGCGGCAATGTCGTGCTCAACGGTCTGTCGCTCGATCTTCAGGCGGGGCGCAATCTTGCGCTGATTGGCAGCGCCGCGTCTGGCAAAACCGTTCTTCTCAAATGCCTGGTTGGCCTCTATCCCATCGAGGGCGGAAAAATTGAAATAGACGGGACGGAGATTTCTTCGCTGGACACCGCCCAACGTGAGAAGTTGATGGACCGATTTGGGGTGCTGTTTCAGCGATCGGCCCTGTTCGACAGCCTGCCGGTGTGGGAAAACATCGCCTTCAAACGCGTTACCGTTGGCCGCGCGCGCCGCAGGGACGCGCGCGAGGCGGCGATCCTCCGGCTGCGCCAGGTCGGCATGGCGCCGGAAACCGCCGATCTATATCCCGCGAGCCTTTCGGGCGGCATGCAGAAGCGCGTGGCGCTGGCACGCGCCATCATGGAAGAGCCTGATATATTGTTGCTCGATGATCCCACCGCCGGGCTTGATCCGATACTCACCCGGGTTATAAATGAGCTGATCGCAACACTGGCGCAGGAAACTGGGGCCACCGTCCTGTCCATCACCAGCGATATGGACGCCATGCGGCGCGATTATCCCGCTGTGGCGATGCTGCATGACGGGCGCATCATCTGGCAGGGTGCCACGTCCGAAATTGACCATGCGGGCAATCCCTATCTGGATCAGCTTGTAAACGGACGGCCAGATGGGCCAATTAAAATGCGGCTGCGCAAACGCGCCGCCTGATATGAATTTGAGGCCATATGGAAAGAATGTATTACGAAGTGCATGAAGGGAACGGGCCCTATCTGCTGCTCATTCACGGCATGCTTTCAAGCCGCGCGCAATGGACGCGCAATCTGGCGGCGCTTTCGACGAAAACCCGCCCGGTCGTCCTGGAGTTATGGGGGCATGGGCGTTCTCCCAGCCCAACCGATCCGGCCCCGTACGAACCAGAAGCCATGGCGGCGCAGCTTGAACTGACCCGGCGCGAGCTGGGCGCAGATAAATGGTTTGTGTGCGGACAGTCTTTCGGTGCGACCGTCACCCTTCGCTATTCGCTGCTCTATCCCGAGCATGTACATGGGCAGGTTTTCACCAATTCCACTTCCGCACTGGCGACACCTGAAAAGGTGAAGGAAATATATGCCGACGTAAACAAGCTGGCGGGAAATCTGGCCAAGAATGGCCAGGAGGGGCTGAAGCGCATGCGCATTCACCCGATTCACGCCAAACGCCTGCCGCCCGGCGCGCAACAGGAGTTAATGGCAGACGCGCATCTATTGAACCCGCTGGGCATCGCCAATCTGTTTCAGGTGACCTCGCCCAACGCCTCGCTCTCGGAATTCGTGCACGGCACTAAAGTGCCGACGCTGCTGGTTGCGGGAGAAAAGGAAGAACGTTTCGTCCCGCACCGCAAATATGCCGAGGAAAATATTCCCGGCATAAAGGTGGTGGGGGTGGATGGCGGCCATGCCTGCAATATCGAGGCGGCTGAGGGATTCAACGCCGCCGTGCTCGATTTTATTCAGCAGCACAGTTGAAGCTGCTACTGAAGCGATGTCATCCGCACCAGCTTCTCCGGGTGCCCTCCCAACGCCGCGCCAGGCCCTCCGCTACCAGCGTGTCGCCAACTGATCGCCCATTGACATGAATAATGCGGAGCTGACGCCCATAGCGATCCAGATTCCGATCGCCGGAATTAGTTAGTGTGAATGATCCCGCATTTATCAATTCTACAAGCCTCTGCGTCGCTCTCTCTGCCAGCGCCGCTTCAGAACCGCATTTGGGATGAAACTTTTCAGGGGTGTCAATATCCGCGAGTCTGACCCTCGCACCCTGATACCGGATAGTGTCGCCATCGATCACACAATTCTGCTGGATTGCATTGAAACAGCGCCCAATGTTACCATATCCATCGCCAGTTCCATGAGAAAATGGCAAACTAATACCGCTACCGCCTGACTCAAACTTGAAGTTTTCGGCGGCAGCAATGCCAACGATTGCCAGTAGCAAAAATAACATCCCGCCCGGCATGCGCCAGCGCCTGCGAAGCTTCGCCTTAAACCTGATTCCGTTCGGGCGTTTTGAAACGAAGAACATTGCCCATAGCCGTTGCTCCGTTATTCCGGAGCTTCACGGTAGAATTTTTGGATTTATATCAAGTTAATATCGGCAGCTTTCTGTCTGAACCCATACATACCAGATAGGTTTGTGACACAATAACAAACAGGCCTTCAACGCCGCCGCACTGGAATTTATTCAGCAGCATTGCTAAGCAGGCGGTCAGCCGCCGCCGCCCGCACTGCGGATTTTCTCCAATGCCGGCAGCAGATATTCGATGAACAGTTCCGGATTCTCTGACATGGGAAAATGTCCGATGCCGTTCATGCCAGTCCAGTATGACCCGGGAATGGCGTCATGCGCCGCCTTTCCCAGTTCCATCGTGCCGCTGGAATCATATTCGCCAGAAAAAATGTGCACGCCAATTTTTTTCGTATCAATCCGCGCCGCCTCCGCGCTCAAATCCAGATTGAAATAATAGTTCAGATCGCCCAGAAACACAGGCGGCCAGCCGGATGCGTAAATCTGCGAGGTTTCCTTGCGGTAGGATTCGGGCGACGAGGGGGCCATGACGCCGTTCATCAGGCGCGCCTTATATTCATTGCTGACCTGGGGATGCCAGAATTCGGCAATGCCCGGCAGGGATTTGTCCCCGCCAATGCGCAACGCGCCTTCAAGCGCAATGACCGCACGGAATTCTTCCGGGTGATGGCGCGCCAGATCAAGCGCCAGCAATCCGCCCACGGAGCATCCCATGAAGACCGGGCGGTCGAGTTGCAATGCGCGCGACAGCCCCACGGGGACCGATCGCAGGAAAGCCGCGTCAAGCCTGTATTCCCCGGCCCACCATTTCGGCCCCACGGGCGGAACCGATTTTCCATGAAACGGAAGATCATAGGCAATCAGGCGGAAATGGTCGGTGATTTTGGTGCACTCAAACAGATGCCGCCACTGCGCGCCATGCGCGCCCGCCGTATGTTGCATAAGGACCGGAATGCCCTGCCCCGCCTCTTCAAAATAGATGCGGTAATCCTGACCCGCCAGTTCCAGGTGAATATAACGGCCCACCGGGCTGTCGATCTGGCCATGCCGGGGCGGAGCTTTTACAGCCATGGTGGCAGGAGCGGAGGGCCGCAGCAATTCAACCGCCCGCATGACGGCCGGATAATATTGCGCATACAGCACCTGATCAGCCTTGATCTGCATGCGACGGGCCGACACCAGGTTGAAAATATCATTGAAAAAACGCGGCGGCGCGGCAGACAGCAGCGAGCCCCAATCCTCTTCCGCCGCCGTCAGGGTAATGGCGCCGGCATCCCCGTCCAGATTTCCTGGCTCGGGTTTCCCCGCCTGCATCCGGACGGCTGCGTCATGCCCGCCCATCACAAACCGGAAGCCGCCGTTCCAGTACCGGGCCGCCAGCATGAACTCGCCATCCGCCGCGCAGAGTGCCGCAAGATTCTCTGATGTTACGTGCGCTTTCAGTGCCATGCCCCTGTCCCCGCTGCATTCCGGCTGCAAAAAATGCATATTATAAAAAGCGGCGGCAGCCTGATCGAACAGTAATCAGGCTGCCGCCACGAAACAAGACCGGATCGATCAGGAGGCCTTCTTGCTCTCCAGGCTGTCGATCTGCATCCTTTCGACGGATGCCCGCACCCGGGGGATCTGATCGTCGGGCGGCACCTGCATCCATTTTTTGCGCTTCAGGGCGGCGGCGATATAGGGGGCCAGTTCGGCCTGCTTTTTCGCCTGCCGCTCCGCCTCCACCGCCTTGAATTCCGGCATCACTTCCTTGGCGAACAGTTCAAGCGATTCACAGATATGCGCGTGCTTGTTGCGCCCGGCCTGTTGCAGGAAAATGACCTGATCGATACCCACCGCCTGGAAGGCGCGCAGGTGCTTCTTCATATCATCTGGCGTGCCGATGCCGGTTCTGCGGAAACTCGGCTCCGTGGACTCTGCAATCACTCTTTCCGTGCGGTCGCCGCGTTGCGCCAGATATTCGGCCCAGAGGTTCATGCGCCCCGGAACCGTGTCCTGCGCCACCAGCGCGTTCATGGCATAGGCGAAAAACTCGAAGCCTTCATGCCCGCGGCGGATCGCTTCGGCGCGGTCCTGATGCAGTGAGAAATTCGACACCAGCGCAATATTGGCGTTCACCGCATGGCCGATGGGCACACATTCCTCGGACTTGATGATGTTATAATAGATGTCCGACCAGGCCTTGGCTTCCTCGGGGTCAATGAACGAGAACGCCAGCGCGCCAATGCCATTGCGGGCCGCCACCTTGATCGTGTCGCGGTTGGTGCAGGCGATCCACATCGGCGGGTGCGGAAGCTGCATGGGTTTGGGCACCACATTGCGGCAGGGCATGGAAAAGAATTCACCTTCAAAGCCGGGATAAGGATCGAGCGCCATCATATTGGCAATCTGCTCCGCGGCCTCAAGGCACATGCGCCGCTTGTCCTTGGCGTAAATTCCAAAACCGCCCAGTTCCAGGCGGGTGGCGCTTTCGCCGATGCCAAACTCGACCCGGCCATTGGACAGCAGGTCCATGGTGGCGATCACCTCGGCGGTGCGGGCCGGATGGTTATATTTCGGGATGACCTGACGGATGCCCTGCCCGATACGGATATTCTTAGTCTGCGCGGCCGCAAAGGAGAGGAACACTTCCGGCGCCGAGGCATGCGAATATTCTTCCAGAAAATGATGCTCAACCTCCCATGCATGATCAAATCCCAGACGGTCGGCCAGAACCACCTGCTCGAGCGCCTCGTGAAAAAGTTTATGCTCATCGCCCGGGCCCCAGGGTTTGGGTAATTGCAGTTCGTAAAAAATACCGAATTTCATGCCGGATGCCCCCTCTAGGATGTTTGGTTACCCTAGAGTGGAATTTGCACATGGTTTTGTCAAATTTCTCTAAAGCAATATGTTTTTAGGTTGAACCGGTAGAGTTCCACCTAAAAACATAAAATTGCTCTATATTTTAATGGGTTAGAGCAGCTTTATGCGATTAGCTGGAATTCTAAACGATTCCAGCTAATCGCATGCTGCTCTGAGGCAAACTATAAAGCCTTGCGAAAGGTCAGATTATAGCGTGTGTCTCCCTGCCTGAGAGGGGCGATCCCGTGATAGGCCAGCCGCGCCGGCCCACCCCACACCACCACATCACCATGCTCAAGCCTGATCCGGCGGGGCTTCCCGCCGCGTTTCAGCCCGCCAAACAGAAAGATGGCCGCGGCGCCCAGCGAGACGGAAACGATGGGTGCGGTAAAATCCTGCTCATCCCTGTCCTGATGCAGCGACATGCGCGCCCCTTGCGCATAACAGTTTATGAGGCAGGCATCCGGCGTAAAATCCGGATATCCTGCACGGGCCGCCGCATCGCGCGCCAGATCGAAAAAGCATGGCTGCATTGGCGGCCATGGCCGGCCGGTTTCCGGATCACGCGCGTCATAGCGGTAGCCGTTGCCATCACTGACCCATCCGGCCCGACCGCAATTGCTCATCGCCACGGACATCTTATGCCCCCCCGGCACGGTCATGTGGCGGAAGGGCGCCTGCTGGATCACCGCCTGCACGCCCGCCATCACGTCAGCCCCCATGGCGGCGGCAAAACCCGGTAAAAGCACCGCCCCCTCAGTGATAGGCAGGTTCATTTGGCGTCATGAAAGATGATCCCCATCGCCTGGCGGCTGCCCGAACGGATTTCGCTGACCCCATGGCGCATCGTGACGCGGGTAAAACCACGCGCGCCGCGAACCGGACGCTGGCGCACCGCAAAAATTATGGCGTCGCCCTGCGCCAGCGGCACGACGTAGGGATGTGACTGCATGCGCGCCTGCTGTTCGGTCAACACGAACTCACCGCCGGTAAAATCTACATCCGGGCAGGACAGCAAAACTGTCAGTTGCAATGGGAATACCAATTCGCCATACAGATCCTGATGCAGGCGGTTATAATCGCCCAGCCCGTAAGATAATAAAAGAGGCGTCGGGCGGGTCTGTCCCGCCTCATGGCACTGTTGCAGATAATGGGCGTGGACAGGTGGATAGCGCGCCTCGATCCCCAGTGCGGCATTCCATTCATTGGCGATGTCTGCAAGAGGCGGATAAAGCCCTGTGCGCAGTCCGCCAATAAGTTCCGGCAGCGGGTAGGAAAAATATTTATATTCGCCGCGCCCAAAGCCATGCCGCGCCATATCCACATGGCTGCGGAAACCCTTGCCCGCTGCAAACAGCGCCGCCACCCCCAGGCATTCGTCCATGGACAATAATCCCGGAACCGTCGCCCAGCCGTTTGCGTCGAGCTGATCGCGAATCCGGGGCCAGAGGATTTCCCTCACCCGCCAGCCTCGCGTTGCAGCAGGGCGCGTTTGCGTTCGATGCCCCAGCGGTAGCCGGACAGATCACCGTCCTTGCGCACCACCCGGTGGCAGGGAATGGCGATGGCAATGTGATTGGCGGCGCAGGCGCCCGCAACCGCGCGCACGGATTTGGGCGACCCAAGCCTTTCCGCCACATCCGCATAGCTGACTTTTTCGCCCGACGGAATTTCCTGCAGCGCCAGCCACACACGTTGTTGAAACGCCGTGCCGCGAATATCCAGCGGCAGATCGAGGCCCAGCGCGGGTGTCTCAATCAGGCTGAGCACCTTCGCCACCGTTAATTCGAAATCCGTGTCACCGCCAATAAGTTCGCTTTGTGAAAAACGGTCTTGTAAATTGCGCAACAGTGTTTCGCCATCATCGCCCAGCAGAATGGCGCACACGCCTTTGTCCGTGGCGGCGACCAGAAAGGACCCCAGAGAGCATTCGCCAATCGCAAAACGGATGCTGGTATTTTTGCCATCCGCGCGAAACCGTGTGGGGGTCATGCCCAGAACCCCGGTGGAATTAGCATAAAAACGGCCACTGGAATTATAACCTGAATCATAGATAGCCCCGGTCACCGGGCCGCCGTTCCGGAGCCTGTCGCGCACCTTGTTGACACGGTGCGCGTCGGCATACGCCCTGGGGGTGACGCCAACGACCGATTTGAAGATACGGTGAAAATGATAGGGGCTCAGCCCGGCCCATTCCGCCAGGGACTGCAGATTCGGCAGCTCGTCCGCCGTCTCGATCAGACGGCACACGGCAATCACCTTGCCCCGGTGCGTCTCCAGCATGGAGGGCTGATCCGGCTTGCAGCGTTTACAGGGGCGAAAGCCCGCGCGCTCCGCGTCCGTGCAACTTTCATGAAAGCTTACATTCTCGCGCCGCGCCAGCCGCGCCGCGCAGGAGGGGCGGCAATAGACCCCCGTGGTCCGCACCGAATAATAAAACTGGCCGTCGCCAGTGCGATCCCGCACTGTCACCATCCGCCAGCGCGCTTCATCTTTATCGAGCAACATCGTGTCCATCGCCTGATCCTTTCCTGACTGGTCCACATAAAGCCAGTATCGGTTGTGACGCGGCCTTGCACACTCCGGTTCTTGCTTTCAAATCAGATTTTTCCGCCCGCCAGCAGACGCCTTGCCACGACCCAGCGATGCACCTCGGACGGGCCTTCAAATATCCGGAAGGTGCGGATTTTCTTGTAGAGATATTGCAGCGGAAACTCCATCGCCATACCCATCGCGCCATGCGCCTGCATCGCGTGATCGACCACTTCGGCCACCATCTCCGTGCCATACACCTTGATCATCGAGGCCTCGATGCGCACATCCTCGCCTTTTTCCAGTTTCCAGGCTGCTTGCTGCACCATCAGCCGCGTCGCGTGAATTTTCGTCGCGGCATCGGCGATCCACCATTGAATGACCTGCCGGTCCGCGAGCTTTTCACCAAACGTCACCCGCATATTGGCATGCGCGATCATCATATCGAGCGCGCGGCGCGCGATGCCGACGCTCCATGAGCCGATTTCCAGACGCCGGATGGTCAGGCGCAACTGCATCGGGCCAAAGCCATCGCCCACCTTGCCCAGCACCTGGCCCTCATCCACCTCGCAATCTTCAAACAGCACCTCGGCAGTGCGATGGCCGCCGATAATTGGAATGTCGCGGGCCACCCGCATGCCGGGATTGTCCTGATCCACCAGAAACGCGGTAATGCCGCCACGGGCCTTTTTCTCCGGATCGGTGACCGCCATGACAATGGTGAACGCGGATTCCCGCATCCGGCTGATCCAGATTTTCTGGCCGTTGATTACCCACTTATTGCCGCGCTTGACGGCGCGCGTCTTCATCTCCGAGGGGTCCGCCCCGGCGCCCGGCTCGGAAATGGCGATGGCCGATACGGTTTCGCCGCGGGCATATGGCTCCAGATAGCGTTTGCGCTGATCCTCATTCACCGTGGCGATCATCATGTGCAAATTGGGACTGTCCGGCGGGAAGGTAAACGGCGTGATGGAGTAGGCCAGTTCCTCGCTGACGCACATTTTCGCCACCGCGCCGATATTCGCGCCGCCAAGAACCTCGGGAACGTCCAGGCCCCAGAGGCCAAGCTCCTTGCATTTTTTATGCAGGGGCGCCAGCTCTTCCGCCGTCAACGCCGCCTTGTCGCCCGAAGCCTCGCGCGCCAGAATTGCATTTTCCAGCGGCATCAGATCATTAGTGACGAATTTCGCCACCAGATCGCGCAGCATCCGGTTTTCCTCGGGCAGTTCGAAATCCATCGTAGTGCTCCCTATTCTGTTATGGGCTGTTTATGTCAAGGCTATCCCCTGCCATGCCGCCATACAAGAAAAAGGGCTGGCCTTATAACTCGCCAGCCCTTCTAGGCCTCAGTTCGCATTTTGGGGCCATTGGCCCCGCATTACGCCGGAAAGATCACGCCACCGTAAACATCGGCACCGCATTGCCGGCACCGGTGTCATAGAACACGACCTTCACCTTCTGGCCGATCGCCAGTTTGGAGAAATCACATTCGACGATATTGGTGAGGATCGTCGGCCCTTCGTCCAGCGTCACATAGGCGATGGTGTAGGGTTCGCGGCCTTCATTGACGCTGAACGTATAAATCGTTCCCTTGCCGGTACACAGCGCGAGCCGTGTCTTGTCGCTGAAGCAGAACGGGCAGAGCGGACGTGGGTAATAATAATGTTCGCCGCAATCATCGCACTTGCCAACATGCAACTGGCCTTTGGCGGTTGCATCCCAGAAGGCCTTGGTTTCGTGATTGACGCGCGGGGCGCGTACCTTTGGTTTTGTTTCACTCATGAGTCCTGATTCCCCAGAATTACGGTTCCACTTCCCATCCGCGAGCCCAGCAGGCCGCCAGTGCCATGCGCCAGAGCAATATCACAGTTGGGCACCTGCACTTTCGGATGCGCCTCGCCACGGATCTGACGGACCGCTTCCAATATCTTGGTCATGCCGCCGCGATTACCCGGATGATTGTTGCACAGGCCGCCGCCATCGGTATTGAACGGCAGCTTGCCGACGCCGGAAATCAGATTGCCGTCGGAGACAAATTTGCCGCCCTTGCCCACCTCGCAAAACCCAAGATCTTCAAGGGTTTCCAGCACCGTGATGGTGAAGCTGTCATAGATGGACGCGTATTTGATGTCCTTCTGCGTGACGCCCGCCTCCTCAAAGGCTTTCGGCCCGGACCAGCGCGCGCCGGAAAAAGTCAGATCGACCTTGCCGCCCATCAGATGCTTGGACGCCTCGCCCGCGCCCAGAATCTTCACGGCCGGGCGCTTCAACTGTTTCATGATTTCAGGCGCCACGACCAGCACCGCGCCGCCGCCATCGGTGATAACGCAGCAGTCATAGCGATGCAGCGGGGAGGCGATCAGGGGTGAATTGATCACGTCCTCGACCGTAACAACTTCGCGGCGCAGCGCATGCTCGTTATACTGGGCATGATGCGAAGCCGCGACCTTGATCCAGGCCAGTTGCTCGCTGGTGGTGCCAAATTCATACATATGGCGGCGCGCGCACATGGCGTACATATTGACGATCGAGGGCCGGAAGGGCGCTTCAAAGCCCGAGGCCGGAGGCGATTCACCGCCGCCGCGCATCTGCACCTGCTCTTTCTGGTCGGCCGATGGACGGCCCGCCAGCGTCACCAGCGCCACCTTGCAATGCCCCGCCGCAATCGCCTGTGCGGCATGATTGACGTGCAGCACATAGCTTGAGCCGCCGGTTTCGGTGCTGTCGATCTGGCGGATGTTTTTGAGGCCCATATATTCGATCATGTCGATGCCGCCCATGCCCGGCGCATCGCCCGCGCAATAATAGGCATCCACATCATTCTTGCTCAGACCGGCGTCGGCCAGTACGCCCTTGGCCAGTTCGGCGTGCAGTTGCGGCAATGTCTTGCCCAGCGCCACCCGCGTGGGATGTTCGTAAATCCCCGCAATATACGCCTTTCCCTTGATACTCATCCAAGGCTCCCCTGTTGTTATAGTTGCTACAGATATCCGTAGGCACTTTATGGCGCAATTTGGCTGCCCGAGTCCATGCTGCTGTAGGGGGCCAGCCTGTCAGGCAAGCGCCCGGACGGCGGCCAGAAACGCATCCACTTCGCCGGGTTTCGTATCAAAGGCGGTCACCAGACGGATGATGCCTTCTTCGTCCCGCCCCCAGACATGAAACCCAAATCCCTGATCGCGCAGAGGGCCGATCAGGGCGGGTGGAATATGGGCGAAAATCTCGTTGGCCTGAACCGGATGCAAAATTTCCACGGCGCTTATAGCGTGCAGTCCATCGGCCAGCCGCGTGGCCTGGGCGTTGGCGTTCGCCGCCAGTTCCAGCCATAGGCCATTTTCAAGATAGGCCTCCAGCTGTGCGGAAAGAAACCGCATCTTCGACACCAGATGCCCGGCCCGTTTGCGCCGGAACAGGAAATTTTCCGATAATGCAGGATTAAAAAATACAACTGCCTCCGCGGCAAGGGCGCCATTTTTAGTCGCCCCAAACGAAAGCACGTCCACCCCTGCGCGCCAGCTTAGATCGGCAGCCGAGGAATTCAGAGACACAACAGCATTGGCGAACCGCGCCCCATCCATATGCACATAAAGTTTATGTTGCCTGGCTACCGCCGATAAAGCCGCGATCTCCTCGGCCCGATAGACCGTACCCGCTTCTGTGACCTGACTCAGGCTGATCACCGCAGGCTGGGTCTGATGCTGGTCTCCAGGCGGGTTATCCCTGAGACAGCGCGACAATATTTCTGGCGTCAGCCGCCCATGATCACCCGCCAGCAGATGCAGCTTGGCACCCGAAGTATGAAATTCCGGGGCGCCACATTCATCCGTCGCGATATGCGATTCATGATGACAGAAAATTGTGCCCCATGGCGGCGTCAGCATGGCCAGCGCCAGCGCATTGGCGGCGGTCCCCGTTGTTACGGGAAAAACCCGCAAATCAGTTTCGAACGTTTTAGCGAACAGGGGTTGCAGGCGAGCGGTAATTTCGTCCGCCCCGTAAGATGACGCCTTGCCCTCGTTGGCCTTCAGAATTGCGGCCATTATCCGGGAATCAACCGGGGCCTGATTGTCGCTGGTAAAGATCGCGCCCATTATTATTCCATTTCCATAATTTGCAGCGGCACTGGCGCAAAACCCTCCGCCTCGCGCAGATAGGCGCGCGTAGCAGTATTTTTTGCATCTATCGCCGTTATCACCCAGATCATGCCAGTCTGCCAGGAGGTTTCAACATCGGTCCGGGAAGGCTCCGCCCCGCCATTGGGATGCGAATGATAGACGCCTATCATGTGCGCCCCGCCCGCCCGCGCGGCTTTCTGTATTTTGAGTAACAGCGCCGGATCCACTTCAAAGCGGTCGTTCCGGTCATCGGGCGCTATATTGCGGCTTTCCTCAACGCCCGTCACCCGCCACCCTATATCTGATGACCCGCCCAGCAGCAGGCCACAGCTTTCGCGCGGCAGATTTATCCGCGCCGCCGCCTCGATACGGCTGAAATCGGTTCGGCTGATATAGAGCGCGCCCGCCGTCATGGGACCGCCGCGCCGGGATCTAGCGTGCTGACCACCTCGCCGCTGCCCATATCCATAATGACGACTTTCTGGCCCTCTGGCCGTTCTATCAGCAGCACCAGCCTGCCGCCCGCCACCTGTATCTGCACAATCTTGCCCGCCAACTCCGGCGGCAGGGTGATATGCTGTCTGGCGGTTGTGTCGAAAGTTTCCGCGATGCGCCCCGCTTGGCGCACCATCCCCACCACCAGCGCAATCGTACCCGCAACCAGCAGAGCCCCCATGATGATCACGGCGGCCTTGAGCCCGCGATAATTTTGCGTCACTGCTTGCGTCATGAAAAATCCCACCAAGGAGCAAACCAGCCGCCTGACCGTAACCGCCGCGCAGGCCGGGGCGCGCCTGGACAAATGGCTGAGCGATCATATCTCGGATATCAGCCGTTCACGGATACAATCTTTACTGGCCGCCGGACATATCCATCAGGGCGGGCGGACCATAAACGATGCGTCCTACAGGGTCAAACCCGGCGAGGAATTCCTCATCACCATTCCCCCTGCTGTGGAGGCCGTCCCGCAGCCCGAAGCCATCCCGCTAAGCGTTGTTCATGAGGACAGCGAATTGATCGTGATAGACAAGCCCGCCGGGCTTGTCGTCCATCCCGGCGCCGGTAACTGGCACGGCACCCTGGTGCACGCCTTGCTCGCGCATTGTGGCGACAGCCTGTCTGGCATTGGCGGGGTGCGGCGGCCGGGCATCGTTCACCGGCTAGATAAACAGACCAGCGGGTTGCTGGTCGCCGCCAAGACCGACCGCGCGCACGCCTCACTGGCGGCGCAGTTCGCTGCACATACGGTCGAACGCAGCTATCTGGCGCTGGCATGGGGCGCGCCGCACCCCGCGCATGGCCGCATTGTCACCCAGATCGGCCGAAGCGCCGCCAACCGGCAGAAAATGGCGGTGCGGCCTTCTGGCGGGCGCGGGGCCATCACCAATTACGAGATTTTACGGCGTTTCGGCGATCCTCTGAACCCCGTTATCAGCCTGTTGCGCTGCCGGCTGGAAACCGGACGCACTCACCAGATCAGGGTGCATATGGCGCATCTCGGCCATGCCATCCTCGGCGACCCGGTCTACGGCGGCGGGCGCAGCCGGGCAAAGGGGTTGCCAGAGGAAGCTCAGGAGGCGATTTCAGGGTTAGGGCGGCAGGCGCTGCACGCAGCAAGCCTTGGCTTCCAGCACCCGCTCAACCATCAGTTTCTTCGCTTTGACAGTGAGTTACCGGACGATATGGCGCGCCTGCTTGAAATATTAGAACGCATATAATTTTTGATTAGCCTCTGTAAATATTTTGTAAACACACTATGTTAGATAGATATCAAACTTATACCGGATTTCGGGCCGCTGGATGAAAGTCCGGCGATGTTTTGCGCGGGCGGGAGCGTCAAAATTGTCGATAACAGAGACAAAAGAAAAAACCACCCTTCCGGTACTGACGCCAGACGGCGGGCTTGCCCGCTATTTGCAGGAAATCAGACAGTTTCCCGTCCTTGACCCGGACGAAGAATTTATGCTGGCCAAACGCTGGCGCGAACATGCCGACAGCGAGGCCGCGCATAAGATGGTGACCAGCCATTTACGGCTGGTGGCGAAAATGGCCATGGGGTATCGCGGCTATGGCCTGCCGGTGGGCGAAGTAATCTCGGAAGGCAATGTGGGCCTGATGCAGGCGGTCAAACGGTTTGAGCCGGATAAGGGCTTCCGCCTGTCGACCTACGCCATGTGGTGGATCCGGGCCGCCATTCAGGAATATATTTTACGGTCCTGGAGCCTGGTGAAAATCGGCACCACCGCAGCGCAGAAAAAGCTGTTCTTCAATCTGCGCCGGGTGAAAAACCAGATTCAGGCGCTGGATGAAGGCGACATGACCCACGAGCAGGTGGCGCTGATTGCACAAAAGCTGAGCGTCCCCGAGCAGGAAGTCACCAATATGAACCAGCGTCTGGCAGGGCAGGATAATTCGCTGAACGCGCCCTTGCGCATGGACGCCGACGGCGAATGGCAGGACTGGCTGGTGGACGACAAGCCCGACCAGGAAACGGTGCTGGGCAACAGCGAAGAATTCGAAATCCGCCATGCCCTGCTGGAAGACGCGATGCAGCATCTCACGGATCGCGAAAAGGACATTTTGACCGCCCGCCGGCTGCGCGAGGAGCCTGCGACGCTGGAGGATCTGAGCCAGGAATATAATATCAGCCGCGAACGGGTGCGCCAGATCGAGGTGCGCGCGTTTGAAAAGCTGCAACGCGCCATGCGCCGCTCTGCACGTGAGGGCGCGCGGAGGTAAAAAAGGTTCATGCTGATAGCTAAAGGCATATCAGGTTAACTGAGCAGGTCTCGCTGGCTCTATTCTGATCCGATTGCACTGCTGAGTAGATCAGAAAAAAGCAGTATAACAGCGGAAAGGTATATTTAATTGACCTTCCAAGATTACATAAACGTGCAACGAGGGAAACTGGAACAGGCGCTGAAGTTCCAATGGTATATTAGCCCTTGCTCACTCATGCATGAGCTTTACAAAGCTTCATCCGATGCGACGCCAAGCAACATACCTGATATTTTTGGCAAGTTTCTGCTGATATGCCACAAATCATATCTAGCTGCCGCTACCCTTATCGGACAGGCGCAACCCGATGACGCCGCGCCAATCACACGACGTGCTATAGAAGTTGTTAAACTGGCGGATGCGATCAAAACTAGTCCTGATTTTGCTCTGAAATGGACCGACTACGAGAAACGGCTGGCACGGTGGCAGGCGCGCTAACGAGACGAGAAACCCAAATCTTTACATATCAACGTGCCGGTCGAACATCCGCTGGTGCACCAGCTAATGGACAGCTGGGGCATCATCTCTGATCTAGCGGTGCATTTCACGCCCGAGTATTTACATGCAGTATTACAATGGGAAGAGCGGGATGGAAAAATGTTGCTCCACTACTTCGCCCGTGACCAAAAAACGATTGAAGACGCAATTACCGAGCTAATCGGAACGCATATGTTGATGCTTAGGGTTTTAGATGATTGCATGGACCAAGCCTTCAGTAACAGCCCTGCGTGGCTGAAGCTTCGCGATCAACTCCAAGCCAGTGTAAAGCCATCGGTGGATAAAACGGATCAAGAATAAATTGAATTAAACTCGATTCATTATGTCACCCCACCCCAACCCCTCCCCATCAAGGGGAGCGGCTTACTACTGAGCCGCGACGATTCTCTTCCCCTCCCCCTCGTGGGAACGGCATAGGGGTCGGGGGCTTAAAAACTGGCTCGTCCTGACACCATCCCGCACTCAATCCGTAAACGGATCATGCACGAGGATTACGTCCTCGCGTTCCGGGCTGGTGGACAGCATCGCGACCGGCGCCTCGATCAGTTCCTCGATGCGGCGGATATATTTCACGGCGGTCGCGGGCAGTTGCGCCCAGCTGCGTGCGCCCACGGTGCGTTCTGACCATCCCTGCATGGTTTCATAGACCGGTTCGACACGCGCCTGCGCCCCCTGCGTGCCGGGCAGATAGTCCAGCACCCTGCCATCCAGCTGGTAGCCCACGCACACCATCAATTCGCCCATGCCATCCAGCACATCCAGCTTGGTCAGCGCGATGCCGTGGATGCCGCCGGTCTTCAGCGCCTGACGCACCATCACCGCATCAAACCAGCCGCAGCGGCGCGGCCGGCCGGTAACGGTGCCGAACTCCTTGCCCCGGCTGCCCAGCCCCCTGCCGATTTCATTGTCCTGTTCGGTGGGAAACGGGCCGCCGCCCACACGGGTGGTGTAGGCCTTGGTAATGCCAAGCACATAATCCAGCGCGCCAGGCCCCATGCCGCTGCCGACCGCCGCCTGCCCCGCCGCCGTGTTCGAGGAGGTGACAAACGGATAGGTGCCATGGTCCACGTCCAGCATCGCGCCCTGCGCGCCTTCAAACAGAATGCGTTTACCCTGGCGGCGCGCCTCGCCCAACGTGCGCCATACCGTATCGGCAAACGGTAATATCAGAGGCGCGACCTCCAGCAGCGACGCGATCAGAACGTTACGGTCGAATTCGGCTTTGCCCATGCCGCGGCGCAGCGCGTTGTGATGCGCCAGCATCGCATCGACGCGGAATTCGATGACCTCCGGGTCGGAGAGATCAATTACCCGCAACGCGCGGCGTCCAACCTTGTCTTCATAGGCCGGGCCGATGCCGCGCCGTGTGGTGCCGATCTTGGTCCCGCTGTTACTGTCCTCACGAATTTCATCGAGCTCACGGTGAATGGGCAGGATGAGCGTGGCGTTTTCCGACAGGCGCAGATTTTGCGGGGTGACACTGACCCCCTGCCCGGCCAGACGGGAAATTTCATCGAGCAGCGCCCACGGGTCGACCACCACCCCATTACCGATCACCGACAGTTTGGACTGCCGCACCACACCCGATGGCAACAGGCTGAGCTTGTACACCTGGCCATCCACCACCAGCGTATGCCCCGCATTGTGCCCGCCCTGAAAGCGCACCACCACATCGGCGCGTTCCGAAAGCCAGTCGACGATCTTGCCTTTTCCCTCGTCGCCCCACTGGGCGCCGACCACCACCACATTCGCCATTTATTTCCTCTGGGATTATCCTTAACGCGCGCCGAAAACCGCCCCACAGACTCAATGGGGCGGCAAACCGAACATTTATACACTAATGCGAGGCGAAAATCTTGCTGATCGCGCCCCGACCATGGCGGCCTATTTCAGATCGGGCTTCAGCATCACCTTGCACTGATGCGAGGGGGTGCGCAGCGCCTCGAAGGCCTTCGGGAAATCGGCAAAGCCGACCGTGTCGGTGACCATGGCCAGCGCATCGATGCGATCAGCGGCGATCCAGCCCGCGATCAGATCGAAGTCGCGCCTGCGGTAGGCCAAAACGAATTGCAAAGTGATTTCCTTCATGATGCCCATCAGCGGCAGGATCGTATCGGGCTTGCTGCACACGCCCGCCACCACAACCTTGCCACCGCGTGGGGCCATTTTCATACAGTCCGAAATCATTCCTGGCACACCGACGCATTCAAAGATCACATCGGGAACCGTGCCGGTTTTTTTACGGAACTGGTCGATGACATCCCCATTGGCGTCCACCACCTCGGTCGCGCCGAATTTTGCCGCCATCGTAGCCCGCCCCGGGCTGCGTTCGCTGACCACAATATGGCGTGCGCCGACAAAGCGCGAGAACAGCGTCACCGCAAGCCCCACCGGCCCCGCACCGATGATCAGCACATTGCCGCCGGGGCGCAGCTCAGACTTTTCAACCGCATGAAAACCCACCGCCAGCGGTTCAATCAGCGCCCCTTCCTGCAGGCCGACGCTTTCCGGCAGCAGCACGGTATCGCGTGAACCCACGCGGACATATTCGGCATAGGCGCCGGAGCTTTGTCCCAAACCAATCGTCGAAACCTTTTCACAGGTATAGGCTTCCCCCGCCAGGCAGGGAGGGCAAGTGCCGCAGGTAATGACCGGCAGCGCCGCGACCTTCTGCCCGGTTTTCCACTTGCCAGCGGCGCCACGCCCCACACCGACGATTTCACCCGAAAATTCGTGGCCCATGATGCTGCCGCCCGGCAGGGTCATCAGCCCGGTTTCCGTGGAATGCAAATCCGACCCGCAAATGCCGCAATGTGACACTTTCAGGATCAGATCATTTTCGCCCGGCACCGGGTCCGGCACGTCACCGATGGTCAGGGGTTTGCCGACTTCGTGAAAAATGGCTGCGCGCATTAGGGGCTCCTCGTTTTATTTTATGGCTGGCCGGATAGCCTGAAACACATAACGGTTGATGGAAAAGAAAAATTCGCCGCGCGCGCCCAGATCGCGCAGGCTTTGCGCCCAGCCGTCGGCTTCTTCCTTGCTGACGCCGGAGCGCCCGGCCACGAAGCTGCGAATGCCATCCAGAACGCCTGCGGCAAAACTGTTGGCGTGATATTCGGCATTCAGCAGAGGTATAATTTCGCGCCGGGTGATCTGAAATCCGGCCGCGCGCAATTTGGGCGACAGGGTCGCGGGCAGGTGCGGATCGGCCAGATGCTCGTCCCATATTTTCAGGATGCGCTCCTGGCGCGCGCGGTCTTCGGTATGCAGCACCAGACTGTCCCAGTCCGTATCCAGTATCAGAATGCGCCCGCCCGGCTTCATCACCCGGAACAGTTCGGCCAACGCGCCGGCCATATCCGGTACATATTCATAAACCTGGGTGGACACGGCGACATCAAATGTCATGTCCCCAAAGGGAAGTTCATTGGCGCCGCCTTGCCGCAGCGCCACCTGCGGCAGCCCCTCGCACCGGCGGCTCGCGATGGCGATCATCGGCGCGCTCATGTCCAGCCCCACCGCCTTGCCCCCGGCGCCCACCGACAGCGCCAGATCGCGCAACAGCAGCCCCGGCCCCGACCCGACATCCAGCACGGCCTCGCCCTGGCGCAGTTCGAGCCGGCGCAGCACTTCGCTGCGTTGCCCGCTGACATCCGGGTTCTGGTACATGATCTCGACGGCGCGCGCCTGACGTTCGTCAAATTCAAGCGTGCCGCTCATTATCTGCTCCCCCGATGCTGTCTGTATGGCTATAGTATTATCCATCAGGGCAATGTGAGATAGCTAAAACATCATCGGGAGGAGTTTAGATGAGCGAGGACAGGCCCATTCTTGAGGGCATCAAGGTGCTGGATTTCGGAAGTTTCGTTGCCGCACCTGCCGCAACCACGGTAATGTCGGATTTCGGCGCAGATGTGATCAAGATCGAACAGCCAGGGGTTGGCGATCTGTACCGCTATCTGCCGCTGGTGCCGCAAATGCCCGACTGCGATCTGAATTATCCCTGGCTGGTCGTCAGCCGCAACAAACGCAGCATGACGCTGGACATTAAAAAACCCGGCGCACGGGAACCGTTCGAGAAGCTGGTAAAGGAATGTGACGTGTTTGTCACCAATCTGCCGCCTGCGGTTCTGGAACGCCTAAAAATCCGCTATGAAGATCTGGTGAAAATAAATCCCCGATTGGTTCATGCCTCGTTCACCGGATTTGGCGAGCTGGGCGAGGAAGCCAGCAATCCGGGCTACGACGCCACGGCCTGGTGGGCGCGCACCGGACTGATGGAACATAGCCGGGCCGCTGGTTCGAACCGCGCCACGATGCCCCCGGCCGCCGGGGATAACGCCACCTCCATGTCCCTGCTGTCGGCCATCATGATGGCGCTGTACCGGCGCGAGCGCACCGGCAAGGGCAGCCGGGTCTATACATCGCTGCTGGCGAGCGGGGTGTGGGCCAATTCCGTCGCCCTGCAGTCGGCCCTGTGCGGCGCCAAAATGTTCAACGACCCGGCCAATCCGCAAGTGGACATTCAAAATCTGGTCAATCATTTCGAGTGCCGTGACGGGCGCGCCTTCATCATTGCGGTGATGGCGAGCGATCGCGGCTGGCCCACCTTTGCCGCCTGTATCGGGCGGCCCGATCTGGCCACCGATCCCCGCTTCGCCAATGTGGTGGCGCGGGGCGCCAATACACCCGCGTTGCTGGGCATACTGCAAGAGACCTTTGCGCAGAAGGACTGGGCGGAATGGCGCGAAATTCTGTTGGCCAACCGGGTCACGGTGGCCCCGATCAACCGGGTCGAGGACGCTATCCAGGACCCCCAGATATTGGCTAACCGGATGCTGGTCGACCTTGACCTTGGAGGCGGACGCAGCGTGAAAACCATCAACAGCCCCATATGGGTGGAGGGGATTGAGAAGGTCAAACCCCGGGCCCCGGCTGAACTGGGGCAACATACCGAGGAAATCCTGCGCAGCACGGGCTGTTCGGATGCGGACATAGCGGCGTTGCGCGAGGCGGGCGCCATTTAAACTCTTATCCGATCAAGTTGCTCCACTTGCCCCCCCACCCCAACCCCTCCCCTTGATGGGGAGGGGTTGGGGTGGGGTGACAGAATGCAAATGAATGCTTCAATCGGACTGGATTGGAGTCCAGACGGCACCTTCTGAGACGGATGATTCGGATTGGGGCTGATAGCGTACCGGCCAGGGACCCGATCCGGCGCCTGTTTTTTCAGCAAACTGACTTATTTCAGCCACAGCCTGTAAGAGCCTACCGGGGCTTCAGAGTATCCTCATTTATCCACCACACCTGGCGCAGGAAAAGGCCGCCGGAAACCCTGTATGTCCTTAAAATACCAGGGTATTTCAGCCTTGGCGTTGCCCGGTTACGGGGCCGCCAACTGCAGGTGGCATTTTTGCCGCAACAGCATGGAAAATTCCGAGCCTTCAAAAAAAACTGTACCATTTTCTGTTAACCAGTTTAGTCTTACTGTGCAAAATAATAATAGTCATGTCTGATCACTTACTTTGCTCCAAGGGGGAGGGATTCATGTCCAGCACTACGGGCCTTAAGGTTAATCATGTCGCCGCCAAGAGAGATTCCGGCGGCAGGATGCGGTTTTTGATCGCGATTACTGGGCTAACCGGGTTGTTGGGCGCGGCGCCCGCAGGGGCCGTTGATTACGCCTTCGGCGAGGTTTCAGGCGCGGTGGACACCATCCTTTCGGCTGGCGCGCTGATGCGGACAAGCGGGCGGGATTGTATCAATATCGGCGGCAATGGTGGCCTGGGCAATGGCGGCTGCCAGGATCTCGACGCCACCGGCCTGCAAAGCAGCTTTCCTGGAACGAACGGCGATGACGGCAATCTGAACTATGACCAGTGGGACGTGATTTCCGGCACCATGAAGGCGACCACGGAAATTCAGGCCACCTTCCGTAATTTTGGAGCCTTTGTGCGCGGTTCGGCGTTTTACGACCCCATCGTCGACGATGTGCGCTTCCGCGATTTTGAAAATCCGGCGCTCACCGGGCGGGCGGGCGTTGGCCATAACGCCAAACTGCTGGATTATTTTGTCAGCGGCAGCTTTGATGTCGCGAGCAACCCGCTGGAGCTTAAATTCGGCAACCAGGTGATCAGCTGGGGCGAAAGCACCTTTATCCAGAACGGCCTGAGCCAGGTCAACCCGATTGACGTGGCCGCCGTGCGTAAACCCGGTTCGGAACTGAAGGAATTCTTCACCCCGATTCTTGCCGCGCGCGCCTCCATGGGGCTGCCAGGTAATTTCAGCATTGATAGCTTCTACCAGTTCAAGCGGGACAAGATTGTCCCGGACCCCGCCGGCACCTTCTTCAGCTCCGCTGACTTTATCGGCCGCGGATCGCAACCGTTACGCGGCGGCTCTGTCGATCCACAGGGCGATGGGCGCTTCAACCCGTTCATATTGGCTGCCGGTCTGGAAGATGACACGGTGTGGCGGAAAGGCAGCACCCTGGCGTTAAACTATCCGTCAGTGTCCATTGAGCGGGCCAATGACAAAACCGGCAAGGATGGCGGCGAATTTGGTTTCGCGCTGCGTTATTTCAATGCCGAGTTCAACCAGGGCACGGAATTTGGACTGTTTTACATGCGGCTGGCTTCACGGCTGCCGATTATCGAACTTTCAACCGCAATTCCCAGCGGAGCGAGGGCTAATTTCGGTCCGCTCGCTGAGGCTTTTGCACCTGGGGAAATCGGCAGCGCCGGTTCGACCTTTGCTGCCGCCGGTCCCGGCGCCGGCGCGTCTCCGGGGCCGTCACGCAATGCCTTCGACGTTGCGCAAACACTGTGCAATATTATCGGTGCAGGCTTTTCCGGCGGTGCCCTTCTCGCTGGTAATGGCATTGGCTCGGCAAACACCCCGTTTGTAACGAACAGCAGTGGGGTTACCACCGGTGGGATAGGCGATGTCGTCGCCGGGCGCTTCAATCTTCAGCAGCCTGGCGGCTATACGAATTGCAATAATCTGTCGGTCCTGATCGACCGCAATTCAGCTTCGTTAGATCGCGTGGTTGGCGCCGTAATGGCCAACACCCAGACGTTCCGTCTGGATTATCCCAAGGATATCGATGTGGTCGGCGTCAGCCTTAGCACCACCGTATCCGGCATCGCTGTGCAGGCCGAAGCCACCTATCGTCATGATCAGCCGTTCAACTACGCCTTCAATGAAATGGGCGCATTGTCGAATGATCTGGATGGCCAGACCGCCTTCCGCACTCGCGCACCCCAGGCCGGTACAGGACAGGTGATCTCCGCCCGCGATGCTTTGGTACAGTTATATGACCCCACATTCCTTGTGAGCTACCAAGGAACCGCGGCGGTCGCTGGACAAACAACTTATGCAGACTATGCGCG
>SHWM01000023.1 GCA_009693835.1 Alphaproteobacteria bacterium | reverse complement strand
TCAGGGCGGATATATTTTCTGCAGTAGCATCCATGTAGAATAAGTAAACGATTCACCCGCCGATGGATAGCCCGGATCGCGCCCGCGCGGACATGCGGTCCAGCCAACGGGCAGGCGCCCTGCAGACGGGGCCATGGGGCCAAAGGCACAAAGCCGAGGGGCCTTGGGCCGTCCTCCTCGCCCACGGACTCACCTGGGGCAATTCCTTTTTAGATTGAACCAACGGGGTCCATCCAAAGAGGTAAAACTGCTCTAGAGCGGGATGATTTTGTATTGAATCACCCCGATCCCTGTGTCACCTGAGCCTGTCCCCGGGCTGGCCAAAGGCCAGTCCCGGGGACACTTGTTGCGGGGTCCAGGGTACAATACGCAGGCTTATCCTTGTGGCCCCCCTGCGAAGGCTGGTAGACCCCGGAACCCGGCTACGCCGGAGCGAAACCCCTGCTTCGCCGAGGCAAGTAAATCCGGGGTGACAGGCTGAAGTTCTGGCATTTGCAAACTTAATATCATCATGCTCTAAATCATCACATGGACCAGGTTCGGCTCAGACGGGATCGAACTCGCGGGCAACCACGGAGATGGCAGTATCGCACATTGGGATGCCGTCACCTTGGGATGGCGTCACCGCTCGGTGTTGCCGCCCCTGATCGCGGGCAAAAAGAAGACTTCGCTGTCAGGCTTGATCTTTTCCAGAAGCGGGGTGGCAATGATCCTGCCATCTATCGCGACGGCGCATGCTCCCAGTTTTTTGCCAACCCCCGGGAACAATGCGTCGATGGCGCGCACGGCCTGGCGTACAGTCGTAACCTGCAAATCAAAATGTGTTTTGCCACCGGTAAACTGGCGGCCGAAATCTTCACTGAGAACGACGCGGGCCATCAATCGCTAGCATGGTGGTTGCGCGTGAACGGGCGCGACCCGGCAATAATCACACAAAATCTGGACCGCAGCTTCCAGGGCGCCCCATGGCGCGGTCCGCCACAACACTTCCCGGTCAATCTGCTCACGAATTAAATCCTTATTTCCCTTCAATCGCGGCCAGTATTTTGGGAGGCGATAATGGAAGACTTGTCATGCGGACCCCGATTGCACGCGATACCGCATTGGCAACGGCAGCTAGTGGCGGTACAATCGATACCTCACCCACACCACGCACCCCGAATGGGTGACTTGGGCTTGGAACTTCAATGATCACCGTGTCAATCATTGGCATATCGCTGGCCACCGGGATGCGGTAATCCAGAAACGCTGCATTCTGCAGACGCCCGTCCGCGCTGTAGAAATATTCCTCGTTGAGCGCCCAGCCGATGCCTTGCGTTGCCCCGCCCTGCATCTGTCCTTCAACATAGCTGGGATGGATCGCTTTGCCCGCATCCTGCGTCACCAGATAACGCAGCACCGTTATATGCCCGGTTTCAGGATCAACCTCGACATCACACATATGCGTGCCAAAAGCCGGCCCAGGGCCATTCGCAGTCAAGGATGCACTGCCAATAATCGGACCACCTGTAAGCGGCGCCTGTTCAGCGATCTTCGCCAGAGACAGCGGCTCGAAGTCACCGGCGTTGGCGCTGGCAGGCCGCGCATGGCCGTCTTCCCAGACCACCGCCTCGATGCCGATTTCCCAAATGAGCGCGGCGCGTTCACGCAGTTTCACAATGGCGTCCTCAGCCGCCTGGATCACCGCCATGCCAGTGGCAAATGTAATCCGCGATCCACCCGTAACGTCGTTAAAGCCGACCGTGCTGGTATCTCCGATGACGGGGCGTACTTTCTCAAATTCAATGCCCAGAACCTCGGCCGCGATCAACGCCATGGAAGCACGGGAGCCGCCAATATCCGGACAGCCATACGCAACCGTCACGGTGCCGTCCGCAGCAATATTGATAGCCGCGCTCGATTGCCCGCCAAAATTAAACCAGAAGCCCGATGCAATCCCGCGACCCTGATTTGGGCCCAGCGGAATTTTGTAGTTCGGGTGATTTTTGACCGCATTCAGGCATTCAATATTGCCAATCGCCTCAAACTTGGGACCATAGGCCGCCGTGGTGCCCTCTTTGGAGGCATTCATCAGCCTTAATTCGATTGGATCGATATTAAGCTTTTGCGCAATCTCGTCGATCACACTCTCAACGGCAAGGGCCGCCATCGGCGCGCCCGGGGCGCGATAGGCGACGCACATGGGCCTGTTAACCAGCACCTCGTAGCCCACGGCGCGGCTATGCTCCATGTTGTAGCACGCGAAGGCGGTCATGCAGGCGGGTCCAACAGGCGATCCCGCAAACCCGCCAGCCTGATAGCGGAACTCAGCGGCGCCGGCAACAAGCCTGCCATCCTTTTTCGCGCCAATTTTTACGTCGATCGATGTTCCCGATGTTGGCCCCGTGGCACGGAAAACCTCCTGGCGGGACATGACGATACGCACGGGACGTTTGGCCTTGCGCGCCAGAAGAACGGCCACAGGCTCGATATAGACGGTGAGCTTGCCTCCAAACCCGCCGCCGATTTCTGCCGGCGTCACACGTATCTGGGACAATTCCATCTTCAATATTGCTGCGGTATAGGTGCGCACCATGAAGTGCCCCTGGCTGCTGCACCAGATCCGGCACTGCCCGTCTTCCGACCACTCCGCTACTGCCGCATGCGGCTCGATATAGCCCTGATGCACCGCTTCGGTCTTGAACGACCGTTCAATGATGATGTCGGCGTCCTTGAACGCGGCATCGGGATCGCCAAGGCCCATCTGTGTACGCAGGACAATGTTCGAAGGCTTTTCGGGCCGGGGTTCGATGCCAGTGGTAAAGATATGCCCGTGCAAAACCGGCGCACCCGGCT
Source organism: Alphaproteobacteria bacterium (assembly GCA_009693835.1). GTDB lineage: Bacteria > Pseudomonadota > Alphaproteobacteria > UBA11222 > UBA11222 > UBA11222. The sequence goes on along the minus strand of SHWM01000023.1, from coordinate 32,229 downwards.
TCATTGCTTCATCAACATCAATCACATGCGGCAGAATTTCATATTTCACGTCTATCAGCGACAGGGCCTCTTCGGCGATGGCGTCGCTGACGGCGGCAACGGCGGCTATGGCGTGGCCCTCATACATGACCTTGCCGCGCGCCATGACATTAGCAGACATGTCGCCATAATTTACGCCACCGCCTTCGCCGCCCTCTGCAACAACAGATGGGATTTCAGGGAAATCGGCGCTGGTAACCACCGCCTTGACGCCGGGCAGCCTGGCGGCTCTGGACATGTCTATCGACAGGATACGCGCATGCGCGTGCGGGCTGCGCAAAATGCGGCCCGACAACATGCCAGGCAGATTCTGGTCGGCGCCATAATTGGCGCGTCCGGTTACTTTATCAATGCCATCAGGGCGGATCGGGCGTGTTCCCACATACTTAAATATCTTTCCCTCATATCCCATCACTCAGATCCTCTCCTATCAGCCGCCGTCTCCAGCACAACGCCCGCCATTTTACCATACCTATGCAATTACACATACGCCCTTGCCGTCAAGCACTGAGGTTTAGGGGTGGAACTCTATGCTCACCAGAACGGGGCGCACACTAAACAGGCTAGAGCAACACGCGATCAAATAGAACCGGACGGTTCTATTTGATCGCGTGTTGCTCTATCTTATAATATGTTAGAGCAGCTTTGTGCGGTCATCTGGAGATCGGGACGATTCCAGATGACCGCTCGCTGCTCTAGGGACAAGTTTCCGGACTGCCTCGCGCCCCGAACGCGATATTTTCCATGTTTTCCGGCCCGATTACACGGGAATGACACAAAGAAGAATGTCCAGATAGCCTATCACCAGATAAGACCCTGAATTTAGTGGTGCCCAGGGGCGGATTCGAACCACCGACACGCGGATTTTCAGTCCGCTGCTCTACCAACTGAGCTACCTGGGCATGGCGCCGGCGAGGGGCCGCCCCGGCGGCGTCCATCCTGCAGAATATTTACGGGCGGCGCGGTTATAGGAAACTTTAACCCCCTTGTCCAGTTGCCGCCCAATACGGCAAACGAATTCCTGACCCGCCCTGTGAACCCGGCTGCCCCATAAAGGGGCACTAACCAGCGATAATTTCATACCGTTCACGCGAAAAGCCGGGGCGGGGCTCCACCAGTACGTTGACGCCCAGACGGCGCGTCATGCGCCCGATCAGATCGTCCTCACCGTCGCTAAGCCAGATCGCGACATCGGCCGCCATGCTGGCCTTGATCTTATGGCCCGGGCGGGCCGCGCTTTCGCGTTCAATATGGCGCAGTATTTCATTGCCAATGGCGGCCACCGACCGGTTCCGGCCCGTCCCGCCGCACACACCGCAATCTTCCGACATCAGCCGCGACAGCGGTTCGCGCGTCCGTTTGCGGGTCATTTCCACCAGTCCAAATTCCGACAGGCCGGAAATCTGGGTTGGTGTCCGGTCATTGGCCAGTCCGTCATGCAATACTTTGAGAACCCGCGCGATATTTTCGGGTCGGTTCATGTGAATGAAGTCGATGACAATGACCCCGCCAATGCCGCGCAGCTTAAGCTGACGGCAGATTTCCGCCGCCGCCTCCATGTTGGTGCGCTCGCTGGTTTCCTCAAGTCCGGTCGCATCCGTATAACTGCCGGAATTTATGTCAACGGCGGTCAGCGCCTCGGTGGTTTCAATGACGACATATCCACCCGACGGCAGCGGCACGATCGGATCCAGCGCCGTGCGCAGATCCTCCTCCACGCCATAAAGATCAAACAGCGCGCCTGGCCCCTGATGCCGTTCCAGCCGGGGCAGCATCAGGGGCATGGTATCATCGCAGTAGCCCCGCGCCACCGCATAGGCTTCGGCGTCGTCTATGAGAATGCGCTTTGTGTTGACGCCCACACAATCACGCAACGCCTTTTCCACTGGATCAATGTCATAATAAATGCACGACGCGGGCTGCGCCGTCTGATGGCTTGTTTCGATTCCGCGCCACAGATCGTTCAGACGGATGGCGTCTACCTCCAGTTCACTTAAATGCGCGCCAATGGCGGCGGTGCGCACAATATAGCCGCCCGCCTTGATCGGCCTGTTGCCGGAAATCGCGCTGGCGGCATCCGCATTGATGTTTTTCATGCGCGCGATCATGGCTTCGCAAATCTGCGTCAGCCTCGCGCGCTCCACCTCATCATCGATGCGGCGCGACAGCACCACGCCATGCTGATTGGGCACCAGCACCAGTAACCGGCCCGGCAAGGTAATATTCGCCGAAAGGCGGGCGCCCTTGTCGCGAATTGGGTCCTTGACCACCTGCACCAGCAGTGACTGGCCCTCAGTGACGCATTGGCTGATGGGGGGCAACTCTTCCTTGCGGAAGTTCGGCAGTTCGCACAGACAGCGCGCCTCGCGCGCCCCCAGAAACCCGGCGCGTTTCAGGCCAACCTCGACAAATGCCGCCTGCATGCCCGGCAGCACCCGCTGCACCCGGCCCAGATAAATATTGCCCAGCAGGCTATGCCCGATGCGGCCCTGTTCGACGGAGCGGGCGCGTTCAAGGATCAGCTGATCAAGGCGGCCATCGACAATCGTGGCGATCCGGGTTTCGCCGACGCCTGCGTTGATCAGCACTTCCTCATTCAGGACTTCGTTCATTGGCAGGTCCAGACATGCTGTAAATGCATTAGATTAGCATTAAACCCGCCTGATTAAATCAGGTAATTTGCGGCGCGTAACAGCAGCGCGGTTTCGAGCAGCGGCAGCCCGACCACATTGCTGTAGCTGCCGTTCAGAGATTTAACGAAACATTCCGCATAACCCTGAATGGCGTAGCCGCCTGCCTTGCCGCGCCATTCCCCCAGCGCCATATAGTGCGCCATTTCATCCGGGTGCAGCCGCCGGAACGCGACGCGCGTAACACAGACGCGACGCCACGTAACATCATGGGCATCGATCAGGGCGATCCCGGTCAGAACCTGATGCTGGCGTCCCGACAGCAATTCCAGACACCGGCGCGCCTGCGCTTGCGTCTCCGCCTTGGGCAGTATGCGGCGCCCGCAGGCCACCACGGTATCGGCCGCCAGAACAAGACGGCCTGAATGGCCCGCCTTGACGGCCCGGGCCTTGGCGAGCGACAGCCGCGCGGCAAGCTGGCGCGGCAGTTCGCCTTTATGCGGGGTTTCGTCCAGATCAGCGGATTCGATCAGGTCCGGCGTCACACCAATTTGCGCCAGCAGATCGCGGCGGCGGGGCGAGGCGCTGGCCAGCACCAGATGTGGATTTTGCGGCATCCGTGGGGTGACGCCTGAACCGATGCGTTACTTAAAGCGGTAAGTGATGCGGCCCTTGGTCAGATCATAGGGCGTCATTTCGACCAGCACCTGATCCCCCGCCAGCACGCGAATACGGTTTTTGCGCATCTTGCCCGCGGCATGGGCAATGATTTCGTGCCCATTCTCCAGCTTGACCTTGAAGGTGGCGTTGGGCAGCAGTTCGCTGACGGCGCCCGGCATTTCGATCAGTTCTTCTTTAGCCATGCATCTCCCGGACTTTCTCCATGTGTAAATTCTCCATGTGTATAGATGTGAACTGCGAGAAACCAAAAAACGGTGATAAAATCAAGGTAATCCTGTCCCGAAAGCCCATCCAATTGATTTTAAGAGGATTCAGAACCGGCACCATAGACGAAAACACCAGCTTTTGCGAAAAATGGGCGTAAATAAAGGAACCGTATGACACGCTCTCTCTTCACGCTCGATGAACTTGACGCCGCCACGGCGCTGGTCCGTACCGCCGTACCGGAGACGCCGCAATATGCCTGGCCGCGGCTGGCGCAGCGTCTTGGATGCCGGGTCTGGGTAAAGCATGAGAACCATACGCCGACCGGAGCCTTCAAGGTGCGCGGCGGCATCGTGTATATGGATGCGCTGACGCGCAGCGAAAAGAAAGTAAACGGCGTCATCTCCGCGACACGCGGCAATCACGGCCAGTCCATCTGCTTTTCCGCGGCCCGGGCCGGAATCCCGGCAACCATCTATGTGCCGTTCGGCAATTCTTCCGATCAGAATGCCGCGATGCGCAGTTTCGGCGCCACACTGGTCGAGTTTGGCAGGGATTTCGACGAGGCGCGCGCCGGGGCGGCGCGGGTCGCCGAAACCCAGGGCCTGCATTATATCCCATCGTTCCATCGCGATCTGGTGATGGGCGTGGCGACCTATGCCTGGGAACTATTTTGCGCTGTGCCAGACCTCGATGCCGTCTATGTTCCCATCGGCATGGGCAGCGGCATATGCGGCCTGATCAATGTGCGCGACCTGCTGGGCCTCAAAACCGAGATCGTCGCGGTGGCGGCGCGCAACGCCCCCGCGATGGCGCTGTCGTTTGATGCGGGCAGGCCGGTTTCCACAAATTCAGCCCTCACTTTTGCAGACGGCATCGCCACCCGCGAACCGGTTGAAGAGGCGCTGACGATCATCCGCCGGGGTGCTGCCCGGATTGTGCAGGTCAGCGAGGACGAGATCGCCGAGGCCATCCGGGTTTATTTTCAGGTCACGCATCAGATCGCAGAGGGTGCTGGCGCCGCCGCCCTGGCCGGACTGATACAGGAACGCCAGCGCATGGCGGGTAAAAATATCGCCGTCATCCTGTCCGGCGGCAATATGGACGCGTCCGTCTACCGCTCGATTCTAGCGGGCAATACGCCGACGGTGGGGTGAATGGGTTATGCGCCCAATAATCTGCGCGCCAGCAGGGACTGCATGTCCCGCCTGCCGTCCGCGATCAGATAGATGATGACCCTTGTTCCAGTTATGCGGTAAATCACGCGATAGGGTTTGAATGAAGCCTGCCGGTACTCCCGAATGCCCAGGGCGATCAGTTCCTTCGGGTATCTGCCCCGTTCCGGGAACTGTGACAGGCTATCGGTCACTTCCTGCAGCCGGTTCAGCACATGATCGGCGCTGGCAAGCGAATCCGCCTCCGCAATATATTCATAGATGGATACGAGGTCCCGCTCCGCGCCTCCGGTAAACAGAACCGTATAGGTTCTGGTGGCGCCTAACATCAGTCTGGAACCCGCCTGGCCCGCAACTGTGCGAATATTTTGACCACAGGTTTGACCTTGCCCGCTTCAACCTCCTGATTGCCCAGCGCCAGGATTTTCAGCAGGGCCAGCGTTTCCTGCGTTTCCTCGAACGAGGCCACATCCTGGATCACGGCTCTGGCCTCACCATTCTGGGTAATCACCATCGGCTGGCGCTGTTGCGTGAGCTGCGCCAGCACTTCTGCGGCATTCGCCTTCAGATAGCTGATCGGCCTGACCTGAGTGGAATAACGCATGAGAATGTCCCTCAATTAAACACGACTGAATATAGTTCTAATTTGGTCTTATGCAAAGCCCTTATCGGCACGTAACCGTGGAGCCGGACTACTTACCCGGCCGATAATAGGGTAACATCGCTTTTAATACCGCGCCGTCATTGCGAGGCGCGGCACGCGCTGTGGCAATCCTCAGTCCCAAATGCAGGCCATTTCGTGAGACTCTGGATCGCGGCGAGAGCGCCGCGATGACAAATGCGCAGCTTTATGCCCGAATCTAAAAACATCGTCCCTTAAGATCAGGCAACATGGCCCCGTGGCAACCGCACATCCACGATGATCTCCGAATAGGGCGCGACCACGCGGCCCTTTTCGTCTTTTTCAACAGCGCCCCATTCAATCAGTTTTTCCACATCGCCGTACACGTTCTTGTAATCACGTTTCAGACGCCGGGCGAGTTCGGCAATGCTCATGGGGCCATCCTCGCGGAGGGCGCCCAGCAGACCCCAACGGCGCGGGGTGAAGATAGCCAGAAGCTGGCCCATATCCGAAAATCCGACGCCAAAATAGGGCTTGGGCGTGTTACCGCCCTGCAGGGCCTCCATTGTTTGCACGGCCCGCGCCAGATTGGTTTCCAGTGGTTCGCCCACCTTTACATGCAGCACACGCTCTTTCATTTTCCGGCTCCTTTCACATCGGCCATAAAATCCGTGATCAGCTGTTGCGGACTGACAAAGCGATCGGGCTTTTCCCGCCCGCCACGGTGTCTGTGATCACCCTTGCCGCGTTCATTATCGTACCCCACGATCCGCTTACCCTTCACCACATAGGCCAGACGGTATTTGTAGGGGTGTTCAGAAGGCGGAACCGGCGCCGGAACCTTCCAGATGACGATTTCAACAAATCCGTCCCCGTACATGTCTTTGGTACGGAAAAGTTCAACGGCCTTGATGGGGACTTTCATAGGGTCTATGACACCATAATCATTTTATGGTGTCGAGCGCCATAAATATTTAGAATACATGTTGCCAAGAAGGCGAAGTGGCTAAACCCTAAGGAGCGGAACACCCATCACCCCTTCGCGGGAGCGAGCGGGCCGAAGCGTTCCTTGATCTTGGCCATCAGCCAGTCGCGCAGAGCGCGATAGGCGTCCAGCACCTGCTCGCGCGAACCCGAGGCGGCGGTGGGGTCGGGGGTCGGCCAGTATTCCACATCCACCGCCATGGTGCGGGTCAGCTCCATTGCCCTGTGCTGCGCCTGCGGCGTCAGGGTGATCACCAGATCAAAGGAGGTGTCTTCCAGATCATCAAAGCTCTTGGGCTTGTGTTTGGTGACATCGATGCCGATTTCATCCAGCACCTCGATCACCATCGGGTCGACCGGGCTTTTGCGCACGCCCACGGAATCCACATATACAATGTGGCCGTACAAATATTTCATCAGCGCCTCGGCCATCGGCGAACGCACCGCATTGAAATTGCAGGAAAACAGCACCGCCGACGGCATCTGCGCAGGTGCGAACGGGCGGGGCGCTGGGTCGGACGGCGCGCCTTTCATCTGCGTCAGGCCCGGATATGCAGGACGCAGATCAACGTGAACAGCCGCCGCGACGTATTGCCGTCAATTTCGATCTTGCCCGCCAGCCGCTCGCGCAGCAGTTCGGCCCCGTCATTGTGCAGCCCGCGCCGCCCCATATCGATGGCTTCGATCTGCGACGGCGGCGCGTGTTTGATGGCGTCGAAATAGCTGTCGCAGACGGCGAAATAATCCTTGACGATGCGCCGGAACGGCGACAGCGCCAGCATCACCTTTCCGAGCGGGCTGTCATCTTCGCGCCGCACGTCGAACACCAGACGATTATCGGAAATCAGCAGATGCAGGCGGTACGGGCCATACGGGCTGCCGACCGGTTCAAAGAAATTTTCCTCCAACAGATCAAAAATAGCCACCCGGCGTTCGTGATCAATATCGGCGTTGAGGCGCACAATATTGGCGTCATCCAGCACGATATCGATGACCCGGTGCGCGGGGGCCACATGTTTAGGGCTGCTCATGCCTTGCCGCGCGTTTCCAGCCGGATGGAGATCGAGCGCGCATGCGCCTCCAGCCCTTCGCTGCCAGCCAGAAGGGTGGCGGCCGGGGCCAGCGCCGCCAGCGCATCGGGCGTGCAGCCGATAATGGTGCTGCGTTTCATGAAATCCGGCACCGACAGGCCCGAGGCGTAGCGCGCGGCACGCGCCGTGGGCAGCACATGGTTGGGCCCGGCAATATAATCACCAATGGCTTCCGGCGTGTGACGGCCCAGAAAAATGGCGCCCGCATTGCGCACCCGGGCCATCAGCGCCCCCGGGTCCTCGACCGCCAGTTGCAGATGTTCAGGGGCGATGCGGTCAATCAGCGCCGGGGCCTCGTCCAGAGACCGAACAACAATGATCGCGCCAAATTGATCCCAGCTTTGCGCGGCAATGGCTGCGCGCGGCAGGGTTTGCAGATGCACGGTTACGGCCGCCGCCACCGCATCGGCGAACACCGCGTCATCGGTCAGCAAGATGGATTGCGCACCGGTGTCATGTTCGGCCTGGGACAGCAGATCGGCGGCGATCCAGGCCGGATCATTCGCGCCATCCGCCACCACCAGAATTTCCGAAGGGCCGGCAATCATATCAATGCCGACCGCGCCAAATATCCGCCGTTTGGCGGCGGCGACCCAGGCGTTGCCGGGGCCGGTGATCTTGTCAACCGGCGCGATCGTGGCGGTGCCATAGGCCAGCGCCGCCACCGCCTGCGCTCCGCCGATGCGGTAGATTTCATGCACACCCGCCAGTTTCGCTGCCGCCAGGGTCAGCGGATTAAACACCCCGCCGGGCGTGGGCATGACCATGACGCGGCGCGCCACCCCCGCCACCCTTGCCGGGATGGCGTTCATCAGGACCGAACTGGGATAGGACGCGGTGCCGCCCGGCACATACATGCCGACCGCCCCCAGTGCGGTCCAGCGATGCCCGAGGGTAACGCCAAGATTATCCGTATAAAGATCGTCCTTGGGAATCTGGCGGCGGTGATAGGCCTCGATCCGCGCGGCGGCCAGTTCAAGCGCCGCCAGCTCCGCACGGCCGCACGCCGCCATGGCCGCATCTATCTCGTGCGCCGTGAACGCCAGACCGGAAGCGGCGACATTCAGACGGTCGTAACGCGCCGTATAGTCCAGCAGGGCGGCGTCCCCGCGATCCGCCACATCGGCAAGAATGGCCGCAACAGCCTGATCAACGTCAATGGAGGTTTCACGCTTGGCGGCGAGCAGAGTCCGAAAGGCTTGCTCAAAATCTGCGCCGGCGCTGTTCAGCCATATTGGCATGACGCAATCCGATCACTCATTGCCCTGATGTTCCGGCCGGCCCGTTGCCATCCAAGGCTGGCTGACATCTTCCAGATAGCAATCAATACATTCCGCCTGCAGCAGGATCTCCGGGCCGCCCGCAAACATTAACTGGATGCGCACGCCGCCATCGCGCTGTTCTTCCGCCTGGACGGCCAGCAGGTCGAGCAATTGTTCCGGATTGGCCTGATTTACATTACGGTGGCGCACAGACGTCACGGCGTCAAAATGCACGGCGCAGCGTACCCGTTCCGGAGTGCGCGGACCGAGCAGGCCCCCCAGGCTGGGACGGGCTTCGTTTTCCCAGCGGAAACGGTTGAACAGGATGGCGAAGCGCCGCCGCTTTGGTTCATAGGCCGTGTCGGCCACCCGCCCGATCGCATCCTGCAGACAGGCGGAGACAATAGCCAGGTCCTCTGTATCAAGCGCTGTCAGTTTCAAGGGTTTTTGCACGCCGTCACCACACCCGTTAATCGCGGACCCGGCTGATCTCCGCGCCGCAGGCGCTCAGCTTGGCCTCGATCCGCTCATATCCGCGGTCAAGATGATATACCCGGTTGACGATGGTTTCATCCTCCGCTGTCAATCCCGCGATCACCAGGCTGACCGAGGCGCGCAGATCGGTCGCCATCACGGGCGCGCCGCGCAGCACGTCCACGCCACGCACCAGCGCGGTGCCGCCATGCAGATTGATATTGGCCCCCATGCGCATCAGTTCCGGCACATGCATGAACCGGTTTTCAAAAATAGTTTCGCTGATCATCGACGCCCCGGAGGCGGTGATCATGCACGCCATGAATTGCGCCTGCAGATCGGTGGCGAAACCCGGAAACGGCGCCGTCATGGCGTCCACGCCCCGTAATCGGCGTGACGGATCGCGGCGGATGCGCAATGAGCCGGGATTGGCCTCCACCTCGGCCCCCGCCTGCACCAGAAGATCGATCAGGGCGCCAACCGTTTCCGGATCGGTCTGGGTCAACTCTACATCCCCGCCGGTGGCGGCAGCGGCAAGCGCGTAAGTCCCGGTTTCAATCCGGTCCGGCAGCACCAGATGGTCCGCGCCATGCAGCTTCGCCACGCCCTTGATACGGATGGTTTCCGTGCCGGCCCCTTCGATGCGCGCGCCCATGGCTACAAGGCATGCCGCCAGATCCCCAATCTCGGGTTCGCGCGCCGCATTTTCCAGCACCGTGTCGCCTTTCGCAAGGGCCGCCGCCATCAGCAGATTTTCCGTGGCGCCCACCGAAACGATCGGAAACCGGAAATTCGCGCCCTTAAGCCCTTTGGGCGCCCTGGCGTTGACATACCCCTGTTCCAGTTCGATTTTCGCGCCCATGGCCTGCAGGCCCTTGAGATGCAAATCGACCGGCCGCGTGCCAATCGCACAGCCGCCCGGCAGCGATACCCGGGCCTCGCCATGGCGCGCCAGCAACGGCCCCAATACCAGAATACTGGCGCGCATTTTGCGGACCAGATCATAGGGGGCGACGGCGCTGGTGATTTTCGGCGTGCTCAGGGTCAGACTGCGTACGCCTCCCTGTTTACGCAGGGTGATCTCGGAGCCGTGTTCGCTCAACAGCTCGCCCAGGGTCGTGATATCGGCCAGATCGGGAATATTGCGCAGCGTCAGCGGGTCCTCGGTCAGAAGACTGGCGGTCATCAGGGGCAGGGCGGCATTCTTGGCGCCGCTAATGGCAATCTTGCCCGACAGTGGCCTGCCGCCGCGCATCACCAGCCTATCCATCAGGTTTCTCCGTCTTGACCTTACTATTCCCGGTTCCGGAATCCGTATTGGAGGCCGTTTTACCCGCAAAAGCCTTACGGCGGCGTAAATTAGCACGCAAGGCCTCCGCGAGCCGGGCTTCGCGGTCATTTTTACTGGCGCCGTGGCGGCTGGAATCGTCTGGTTTTTTCATATTTCACTGTCATTGCAGGGTAGGCATGGTCGCCTGCTTAGCGTATAGCATGCCTTCCAAATTACGGCACCCCCTGATGCAACCCCTAGGGTCTTATTGAAGACAATGACCATCCCTGATCTATTGCTGGACGGCTATCGCCAATTCAGGGAGGAACATCTTGCAGAACAGGCGGCGCTGTACCGGAACCTGTCGAAAATGGGCCAATCCCCCAGCGTGATGATGATCGCCTGTGCGGACAGCCGGGTGGATCCGGCCACCATTTTCAACGCCGGACCGGGCCAGTTGTTTGTCGTGCGCAACGTCGCCAATCTCGCGCCGCCCTTTGAAGAGAATGGCGGCTATCATGGCACATCGGCGGCGATTGAGTTTGCGGTGGAGAATCTGGGCGTGCAGGACATCGTGATCATGGGCCACGGCCAGTGCGGCGGCATCGCCGCCAGCCTTTCGTCGCGGCCGGCCGGCAAATTCATTGCGCCCTGGGTGGATATGATTTCCGGGACGCGCGACGCCATAGTGCGGGATAATCCTGGGGCAGATAGCGCCACCCTGCAGCAGACTCTGGAATTGGCCGCCATCGGTCACTCCCTGCAAAACCTGCTCAGCTTTCCTTTCATCAAGGCGGCGGTTGATACAGGCCGGTTGCGCCTGCACGGCTCCTGGTTCGCCATCGCCAGCGGCGAGTTGCGCTGGCGGTCCCCGGACGGGAAGTTCCAAAAGATTGTATAGGGAGAATTACAGCCATGCCATTTCTTGCCAACGCCCTGTCCCGCATCAAGCCCTCCGCCACCATGGCGGTCAGCCAGCTGGCCCGTGAGCTGACGGCGCAGGGGCGCGACATTATCGGGCTGGGCGCAGGCGAGCCGGATTTCGACACCCCCGATAATATCAAGGCGGCGGCGATTGCCGCCATTCAGCGCGGCGAAACCAAATACACCAATGTGGATGGCACCCCCGAATTGAAGCTGGCCATCTGCGCCAAGTTCAAGCGTGAGAATGGGCTTGACTACAAACCATCGCAAATCTCGGTGGCGCCCGGCGGCAAGCCGGTCATTTTCAACGCGATGATGGCGACGCTGAACCCCGGCGATGAAGTCGTCATTCCCGCGCCCTACTGGGTGTCCTATCCCGATATTGTGCTGATGGCAGGCGCAACGCCGGTGTTTGTGGAAACCAGCATCGCCACCGGCTTCCGCGTGTCCCCCGAGGCCCTGGAAAAAGCGATCACGCCCAAAACCAAATGGCTGATTTTTAATTCCCCCAGCAATCCGTCCGGCGCTGCCTATAGCCACGCCCAGATCAAGGGGCTGACCGATGTGCTGATGCGCCATCCCCAGGTGTGGACGCTGGCCGACGATATGTATGAACATCTGCTGTATGACGGGATGAAATTCGCCACCATCGTCCAAGTGGAACCCGGATTATATGACCGTACACTGACGATGAACGGCGTCTCCAAGGCCTATGCCATGACCGGCTGGCGCATCGGCTATGCGGGCGGGCCCGAGATTTTGATCAAGGCCATGGCGAATGTCATGTCGCAGTCCACATCCAACCCGTCATCCATCAGCCAGTGCGCCGCCGTCGAGGCCCTGAACGGACCGCAGGATTTCATTCCCGCGCGCGCAAAAATATTCCAGGAGCGCCGCGATCTGGTGGTGTCCATGCTCAATCAGGCCAGCGGCATTCAATGCCCCCTGCCCGAAGGCGCATTTTACGTGTATCCGAGCTGCGCCGGGACTATCGGCAAGACAACGCCGGGCGGCAAGCTGATCGCGACCGATGAGGATTTCGTCAAGGAATTACTAGCAGCGGAAGGGGTCGCGGTGGTGCAGGGATCGGCGTTTGGTCTCGCCCCGCATTTCCGTATTTCCTACGCCACCTCGACCGAGGCGCTGACAGCGGCCTGCGAGCGTATTCAGCGTTTCTGCGCCAGCCTGAAATAATATTTATTGCGCATGGATTGAGGCGTTTAACCGTCTTGATCCATACATCCTGTCCATGGAGCAATTTGTTTTCACATTGAAGCATGTCCTTACTCCGCGCCGGTCATACCCCGGCTTGTCCGGGGTATCCAGAAGCCACAAGCCAAAGCCTGCATCAGCGGGTATGGATTACCCGGATAAACCGGGTAATGACAAAACGCTCTAGCGCTGATAAACGTCCTCGAAACGCACAATATCATCCTCGCCCAGATAGCCGCCCGACTGCACCTCGATCACGCTGAGCGGTAGCTTGCCCGGATTTTCCAGACGGTGGCGGCAGCCCAGCGGCAGATAGATGGATTCATTCTCCGACAGCAGATGAATTTCGTCATCGCGGGTGACACGCGCGGTGCCGCGCACCACAACCCAGTGTTCGGCGCGGTGATGGTGCATTTGCAATGACAGTTTGGCGCCGGGCTTCACCATCAGATGTTTGACCTGGTGACGGTCCCCTTCGGAAATGCCTTCATAAAATCCCCAGGGGCGATAGACCCTGCGATGCGCCGCATGCTCATCCCGGTTGCGTGTTTTGAGTTCATCGACCAATTCCTTGACCAGTTGCGTCTGGCCGCGCGGCGCCACCAGAACGGCGTCGGCAGTTTCAATGATCACAAGGTTTTCCACGCCGATCGCGGTGACCAGGCGGCTTTCGGCGCGGATATAGCTGTCGCGCGCGCCGCTGACGATGACATCCCCGTGCAGCAGATTATTCTGGGCGTCTTTTTCGCCGATTTCCCAAAGCGACGCCCACGATCCCACATCGTTCCAGCCCATATCGACCGGGACCATGGCCACATTACCGGCATGTTCCATCACGGCATAATCAATGGAATCGGATTCACAGGCCATGAAGGCGTCCGCATCCAGACGGAAAAAATCCAGATCGTGTTTACCGCGGGCTACTGCCGTGCGGCAGGCGTCCAACATGGCCGGGCGCAGGCGGCCCAATATTTCGAGAAACAGGGACGCCTGGAACAAGAAAATTCCGCTGTTCCAGAAATATTCACCCGAGCTGAGATAGGCTTCGGCGGTGGCAAGGTCGGGTTTCTCGACAAACCGCTCCACTCTATGGGCCGCGCCCGGGCCTGCAAGGCCGGCAATTTCCGGTCCCTGTTTTAGATAGCCAAAGCCGGTTTCAGGCTTGTCCGGCTTGATCCCAAAGGTCACCAGATGGCCTGCCCGCGCCACGCCCGCCGCTGTTTCGATCGCGCTTTCAAACGCCTTTAGATCCGCAATGGCATGATCGGCCGGCATCAGCAGCAAAAGCGCCTCGGCATCCCGGTTCGACAGACAGAGCGCCGCCACCGCAGCCGCGGGCGCCGTATTGCGGCCCACCGGTTCAAGTATTTGCAGACTGGGTGAAACATCCGCCTCGCGCAACTGCTCGGCTATGATGAAACGATGTTCGTTATTACAGATGATGACCGGCGCGGGATAACGGCTGGAATCGGCAAAACGCAGGGCCGTCTCCTGGATCATGCTGAAATTCGAGATCAGGGGCTGTAACTGTTTGGGATGCTGGCTGCGGGATACCGGCCAAAGGCGGCTGCCCGATCCCCCCGACAGGATGACAGGATATACCCGCCCCTTTCTCCCTATATTTTCGGTCATGACCTGTTCTTTCCGAATACGGTCCTATCGCCTGAAAAAACTGACAATTGCGGTTCGTTCCAGCGCAGGCGCGCGGCCGTTCTGGTGCATTGTAAACTATTGGAACCGTAAAATAGTTACCATATTACAGCGCCGAGGCTGAAATATGGGCGGCCCGTAACCACGGCAAGCCCGAAATACTGTGACGCCCGTCACACATGGGTCAACTATAAAGAAATAAACATGGCGGGCGGTTTAAGTTTCAAGGAAATCGCCCGGCGGATGGATTTGTCACCGGCGACCGTGCGCACTTACCTTCGTAACATTTACCGCAAGCTGGGGGTTAAGACTAAAATCCAGCTTTCGGAGATGTTGCGGGAACTGGAATAGAGCGGCTATGCCCTATCCCGGTACCAGGCCAGTATGTGTAGACGGACGGCGCTGGACAGGCCGCTGGCCTGATATCCCACCGTGGGACGCGCTGCGTCAATCCCGGCAATCAGTCCGTTGACGGACTGATTGGTCTGGGCGGCGATTTCATGCAGCGCATCCCAGAATTCTTCCTCCAGTGAAATACTGGTCCGGTGCCCGGCCAGCGTGACGGAGCGTTTGACGGGCGCGGTCACGCGTTTCCCCGGACAGGCGCTATTTCGGGCCGATCATGTTCTCGGGCCGCACCAGCCGGTCAAACTCCTTTTCCGTTACCAGTCCCATCCGGACGGCTTCCTGTTTCAGGGTCGTGCCATTTTTATGCGCGGTCTTGGCGACCTTGGCGGCGTTGTCATATCCGATTTTAGGCGCCAGCGCCGTCACCAGCATCAGCGAACGTCCCATCAGCGCCTTGATATTGTCTTCGTTGGCGACAATACCCTTGACGCAATTATCAGCAAAGCTGACGGCGCTGTCGCCCAGCAGACGGATGGATTGCAGCAGATTGTAGATCATCACCGGCTTGAACACATTCAGTTCAAAATGTCCGTTTGAACCGGCGACGGAAACCGTCGTCTGGTTGCCCATCACCTGTGCGCACACCATGGTCAGCGCTTCGCACTGTGTCGGGTTGACCTTGCCGGGCATGATCGAAGACCCCGGCTCATTTTCCGGCAGCGACAGTTCGCCCAGGCCGCTGCGCGGCCCGGAACCCAGCAGCCGTATGTCGTTGGCGATCTTCATCAGGCTCACAGCGACCGTGTTCAGGGCGCCATGCGCCTCGACCACGGCGTCATGCGCGGCCAGCGCCTCGAATTTGTTGGGCGCGGTGACAAAGGGCAGTTTGGTAATCTTGGCGATTTCGGCGGCGATCAGTTTATCAAATCCCTTGCGCGAATTCAGCCCGGTGCCGACGGCGGTGCCGCCCTGCGCCAGTTCACTTAGCCGCGGCAGCACTCCCTTCACCCTTTTGACGCCATATTCGACCTGTTTGGCGTAACCGGAAAACTCCTGGCCCAATGTCAGCGGTGTCGCATCCTGGGTGTGGGTGCGGCCGATCTTGATGATTTTCGCCCAGCCTTTGGATTTGGCCTCCAAAGCCTTATGCAGGTATTCCAGCGCCGGTATCAGATTGCGGGTGATCTCCGTCACCGCGGCAATGTGCATGGCGGTCGGATAGCTGTCATTTGAGGACTGCCCCATATTGCAGTGATCATTGGGATGCACGGGCTTTTTTGAACCCATCTCGCCGCCCAGAGTTTCGATGGCGCGATTGGACAGCACCTCGTTGACATTCATGTTGGATTGCGTGCCGGAGCCTGTCTGCCATACAACCAGCGGAAAATTGCCGTCCAGTTTGCCGGACAGGATTTCGTCCGCCGCCTGAACAATGGCGTTGCCGATTTTTTTGTCCAGATCGCCCAGTTTCATATTCACCGTCGCGGCGGCGCGTTTCAGAACCGCGAGGCCATGCACCACCGGCTCCGGCATGCGTTCCCATCCGATTTTGAAATTTTCGATGCTGCGCTGGGTCTGCGCGCCCCAGTATTTGTCGCCGGGAACATCGATTTTTCCGAATGTGTCGGTTTCCGTCCGGGCCTTGGCTGATCCGGCGCGTGGGGAAGCTTTCAGGGCGCGTGTGGTTTTTGCCATGGTGTTTCTCTCTGATGTGGCCTGGATTGCACAGCTTGCAGCCGCAGACTGCCGCCTAGTCTTAGGGATTTTAAATTCGCGGCACTAGCTATTTTTTGCGAAACTGATCGAGACTTACGACCTCGCCCGGTTTGCGCGGCGCGTCTTCGGTTTTTGCGGCCTCGGCCGATTCATTTATGACCTCTGGCGCCGCGGCGGGAGGGGCAGGGCGCCCCGGCGTTTCCAGCACACGGGCAGGCGCCGGTTCCATTCCCGCTACGGTAAATTGCAGGCCAAAGCGTGTGCTGGGATCAAAGAAGTTTTTGACGGCGGCGTAAGGAATACTCAGTTTCTCGGAAACATTGTTGAAGCTCAGCGTGATCTGAAAATCTTCGTCGCCCGCATGCAGATCCCAAAACTGATGCTGCAATACAATTGTCATTTCCTGCGGGTAGCGCTGATGAATGGCCTCGGATACTTTCACGCCAGGGTGCTTGGTGCGAAAGGCAATATAGAAATGATGCGCCCCAGGCAGGCGGCCTTCCTTTTCCACCTGTTGCAGGGCGGCGCGAACGACGCCACGCAACGCTTCCTGCACCAGCGCCTGATAATCGATGGAATTATTGCCCACGCGCCACCCTCTGATTTGTTTTCCCCATTGTAATTCGCGGCCACGTTAAATCAAAGGCCGGATTAACCTTGTGGCCGGATTGACATCGCGGGGGAGGGGATTACAGGCGGAGGAGGAAAGGTGGAGGGCTTCTGTTGCTCGGCGCCCTCCGGGCCGCGCTTACCTAGTTAGACTAGGCAGCAGCGAGGGCCAAACCCTCATGGTTGTCGTTCGCACTTAAGGAACTAGCCCGATAACGGCGGAACCATGCCGGGCAAAAGGTGCGTCTTTACACGACCGTCGAGCCTATTTCGTCCCCATACCGTACCAGCCGGGCATAACGCCTTTGGCCGGAAAGCCTTTTCCCCTGTAGCCGCCCTGTAACAGACAGGCCCGGGGCGATAATGGTGGAGACGCCGGGTACCGCCCCCGGGTCCGATACGCTTATTGCACGTCCGTTTATCGCCATAGCTGGCAAGCCAGCCCCCCTAATATGGCGATAACGGGTTAAATATCAATGTTTTTCGGCAAAATTACTGTTTTTCAAGCACCACCACGGGTATTTCCCGCTTGGTTTTATTCTGATAATCCTGATAGGGGGGATAGACGGTCAGCATGTCTTTCCAGATTTTGGCCCGTTCCGCGCCGGTGGCCGTGCGGGCGCGGGCGGTGAATTTTTCGGTCGCCACCTGCACCTGCACTACCGGATTGGCCAGCAGATTATGATACCAGGCGGCATGGGTTTCCGAGCCGCCCTTGGAGCCGATGACAATATGATTGCCATCCACCTTGCCATAGATCAGGGGCATGATCCGCTGCTGGCCGGTTTTGCGGCCTGTGGTGGTCAACAGCAGCGTAGGCGTTGGGCCAAGGCCTTCGCCGGCGATGCTGGCGTCCCAGTAATGGCCTTCCTTGCCGCCGCTTTCCAGATAGAGCTTGAGATGCGCTGAAATCCATTCCGGCACCGTTCCGGAATCCAGATCGCTGACGACCTTATTGAGATCAAATTTTTCGGCCATGGCCTCGTTCCTTTGCTGTCGTTTCAGATTATTGTTTGTGCCGCGCGTTATTGCTTTTCCAGCACGACGACAGGAATTTCGCGTTCCGTCTTGGTCTGATAGTCGCCGAAGGTCGGAAACACGGTCAGCATATGCTGCCAGATTTTCGCGCGCTCATCGCCCTGCGCCACCCGCGCCCGCACTTTGTAATGCTCGGTGCCGACCTGAATTTCGGCGGCCGGATTATCCAGCAGGTTGAAATACCAGCCGGTATGGGTTTCCGACCCGCCCTTCGAGCCAATAATGATATGATGCCCGCCATGAACCCCGTAAATCAGCGGCGTCATGCGTTTCTTGCCGGTCTTGCGGCCCACCGTGGTCAGCAGCAGCGTGGGCAAATGCTTCATACCCGGCGTGGCAAAGCTGGCGTCGAACATGTGCCCTTCCTTGCCGCCGCTTTGCAGATAGACGCGCATGTGATCAATGATCCACTGCGGCTGCTTGCCGGTGTCCAGGTCGGCCACCAGTTTATCCAGGTCGAATCGTTCAGCCATTCCGGCGCCTCCATTAAATGTGCGGGCATTGACCGCGGTGGTCAATGCCCCCGCGTTTCCGCCGCTATTGTTTCTTGAGTATCCATACCGGGATTTCACGCGACGTCCGGCTTTGATATTCCGCAAAGTTCGGCCACACGGTGAGAATATAGTCCCACAGTTTCGCCCGCTCGGCGCCTGCCGCCATCCGTGCGCGCACTTTGTAATGTTCGGTGGCGACCTGAATTTCCGCGTCCGGATTGGCGGCCAGATTAAAATACCATGCGGTATGCGTGTCCGAGCCCCCCTTGGAGCCGATAATGATAAAATCTTCGCCCGACTTGCCATAGAGCAGGGGCGTGGTGCGTTTCTGCCCGGACTTGTGGCCAATCGTCGTCAGCAACAGGGTCGGGATCGGCGCCGCGCCGGGTGAGGTGGCGCTGGCGTCATAAAAATGCCCCTCCTTGCCACCGCTCTCCTGGTAGACCCGCAGATGTTCAAGGATCCATTTCGGCTGTTTGCCCGAGTTCAGATCAGCCACTACGCGGTGAATATCAAACTTTCCGGCCATGCTTCTCTCCCCTATTCTTCTATTATTGATCAAAGCCTATGCCTTTACGCGGCGGGCTTCAATTGCCAATGTTTTGCGTTAGAATACAAACCGACTCGCCCCCAAACCCGGAAACAGTAAAGATGCAGTCCTATCTTGATTTGATGCGGCAGGTGCGCGATCATGGCGTCCTGAAGGGCGACCGCACCGGCACCGGCACGCGCAGCATCTTTGGTCACCAGATGCGGTTTGACCTCAGCGCCGGATTCCCCCTGCTGACGACCAAACGGGTGCATCTGAAATCCATTATCCATGAACTGCTGTGGTTCCTGAGCGGCAGCACCAATGTCGCCTATCTGCGCGAAAATGGCGTGACCATCTGGGACGAATGGGCGGATGACGCAGGCGAACTGGGCCCAATATACGGCTATCAGTGGCGCTCCTGGCCAACACCGGATGGCGGGCATATCGATCAGATCGCCCGGCTGATCCATGACGTCAAAACCAATCCCAATTCCAGGCGGCTGCTGGTCAGCGCATGGAACGTGGCGGATGTGGACCGCATGCGGCTTGCGCCCTGTCACTGCCTGTTTCAGTTTTATGTGGCGGAGGGACGTCTGTCCTGCCAGCTCTATCAGCGCAGCGCGGATATTTTTCTGGGCGTGCCGTTCAACATCGCCTCCTATGCCCTGCTCACCCTGATGGTGGCGCAGGTGTGCGATCTGGTTCCCGGTGATTTCGTGCACAGCTTTGGCGATGCGCATCTCTATCTGAACCATCTGGAGCAGGCGGCGCTGCAATTAACCCGCACCCCGCGCGCGCTGCCTGTCATGCGGCTTAATCCCGCGGTAGAGGATATATTCGCCTTCCGCTATGAGGATTTCGAACTGAAAGGCTATGACCCCTATCCGCTGATCGCCGCCAAAGTGGCAGTATGATGCGCATCTCCCTGATCGCGGCGGTGGCGGAAAATGGCGTCATTGGACGCGAGGGCGGCCTGCCTTGGCGCCTGCCGGAAGATCTGAAATTTTTCAAGGCCGCCACGATGGGCAAGCCGGTCATCATGGGCCGCAAAACCTTTCAGTCGATCGGCCGGCCGCTGCCGGGGCGGATGAATGTGGTGCTGACCCGCGATCCGGGCTGGCATGCGGCAGGCGTCACCGCCGTGCACGATCTGACGGCGGCGCTGCGGGCGGCCCAGGATGCAGGCGCGAGTGAGGTCATGATTATCGGTGGCGCGGATATTTACGAGGCGGCCTTGCCCATGGCCGACCGGATTTACCTGACCCGCATCCATCGAGAGTTTGAGGGCGATGCGCTGTTTCCCGCGCTTGATCGATCAGAATGGACAGAAGTCGCGCGCATAGAAAAATCCGCGGGCGACGTCCCGTTCGATTACAGCTTCCTGACCCTGGAGCGGCGGGCATAATTAATTACAATTTCGCGGCCTTACGCAGCGCCTCGTTGATGCGCGATTGCCAGCCCGGGCCTGCAGCGCGGAAATACGCCAATATATCGGGATCAAGACGCAGGCTGATCGCCTCTTTCGGGGCCGCCGCCCTGGGCCGTCCGGGACGGATCAACTTATTGCCTTCCCATATCTCAGCGCTATCGAACCATTCTTCTGTCAGTTCAGGCACGTCATCTGGATCAATCCATTCGCTTTTGGTAACGCTCTTCTTCTTGCCCATGTCCATACCTCATTGAAATAATCCGCCGGCTATCGTCACGCGGTGTCCATGCCGGCAACACAAAACGGCCATGCAGCCATCCGACCGTAACGAACCGCTGCTCGCCATAATCATACCGTTCATCGTGCCAAGTCATATTCCTGCCCGCGAACACGAGCCCCGCATCGGCAAAGTCCAAACCACGATCAGCCCGTGTCGCCTGACGCTTCGATTCATCCCATGAAAGCTCCATTTAATGTATATACAATAATTATAAATGTCAACTCATGCTATCTTACAATCGCATTGGATGTCCGGCCGGTCTCTGTTAGCCTTGGGGAGAACCGACTGGAATGCAACAGGGAGCCGCCGTGAACGCCCACTCGCTTTCCGCCGAAACGCTGCACGCGCTGGGTGAGCGCATGTCAGGCTGGCTGATTAATGACGCTGCCAAAGGCGAGTACAAGCTTGCCCGCGAAGTGTTTACAGACCCGGCCCTGTTTGAACTGGAAATGCGCCACATCTTCGAGGGCAACTGGATTTACCTCGCGCATGAAAGCCAGGTGGCGGCCCCGCATGATTTTCTGACCGCCTCGATCGGTCGTCAGCCCGTATTACTGACGCGGCAGGCCGACGGGCAACTGGGCTGTTTCATCAATACCTGCGCACATCGCGGCGCGCGGGTATGCCGGGAAAAGCGCGGCAACCAGAAAATCTTCTCCTGCGGATTTCACGGCTGGAGTTATGACGGCACTGGCGCGCTGGTGAATGTGACCGATGAGAAACAGGGCGCCTATCCTGAAAGTTTTGACCGCGCCAATCTGGGATTAAGGCCTGCCGCAAGGGTTGAATCCTATCGCGGCTTCATCTTCGCCAGCCTGAACCCCGATGTCCTGCCGCTGACTGAATATCTGGCGGGGGCGCGCGCCTTTATTGATCTGTTTGCGGATCAATCCGAAAACGGCTATGAGGTGCTGCGCGGCGCCACGCGCTATACCTATAAGGGTAACTGGAAGCTGCAGGCGGAAAACGGCCTGGACGGCTATCATGTGGCGACGGTGCATGCGAATTACGTGATGACCGCCCGGCGCCGGGTGGCAGGCGAATCCAAAAATGACACGAAGGTGGGCGATCTCTCCGGCATCGCCAGGAACCCGGGCGGCTTCATCGGCTTTGAACAGGGCCATGCCCTGTTGTGGTTTGATTATCCCAATTTCATGGATCGCCCCAATTTCGAGCATTATGAAGACTATCAGGAAAATTTCGGCCCACAGCGCACCCAATGGATGTGTGAGCGTTTCCGCAATCTGCTGCTGTTTCCCAATGTATTCCTGATGGACCAGACCAGCACACAATTGCGCATCATCCGCCCGGTTTCGGTAAATGAAACCGAGGTCATCACCTATTGCATCGCCCCAGCGGGTGAAAGCGCAGAAATGCGTGCTTTGCGTATTCGTCAGTATGAGGATTTTTTTAACGCCAGTGGCATGGCAACGCCGGATGATTTGACCGAGTTCAATAATTGCCAGATCGGTTTTACCGGACGCGGCGCTAAATGGAACGATATGTCGCGGGGCGCCGCGCGGTGGATAAAGGGGGCTGCTGAGCAGGGCCAGATACTGGGCTTTGACGCCCGCATGACCGGCACCGAAACCGCCGATGAGGGCCTCTATATCACCATTCACGAAGACTGGCTGAGCCGAATGAAAAAAGCGCTTGCGCACGAGCTGGCGGCAGCGGTCCCATAACGTGAACCCAGGGAGGAAAATCCATGCCCCATATCCAGGCTGGCGGAATCGGGATTTATTATGAAATGGTGGGCGCGGGCGAGAAACTGTTGTTCATATATGGCAGCGGCGGCGATCTGCGCGCGCACCCCAACGCGTTCGACAGCCCGCTGGTCCCGCATTATCAGGTGCTGGGCTATGACCAGCGCGGCCTCGGCCGCACGGACAAGCCCGATCGCCCCTATACGATGCACGAATATGCCGATGACGCGGCGGCGCTGATGGATGCGCTGGGCTGGCCGCGCGCGCATGTGATTGGCATTTCTTTTGGCGGCATGGTGGCGCAGCATCTGGCGATACGCCATCCCGGCAAGGTGAACCGGCTGGTGCTGGGCTGCACGTCGCCGGGCGGGCCTGGTGGCGCGTCCTATCCGCTGCATGAACTGATCGGGATGGACGTTGAAGCGCGCGCGCGTTACGTGGTGTCCCTCAGCGACACCCGCCATGATGCGGCCTGGCAGGCAAAACACGCCGATGCGTTCGCGGCCATCGTGCAGCAGCAGATTGACGCCGCCACTATCGGGGCAGGCGATCCGGCGAAAGCCATGGGGGCGCGCCGCCAGCTAGAAGCCCGCAGCGATCACAATACTTTTGCGCAACTGGGTGACATACGCTCTCCCACGCTTTTGTGCGCAGGACGTTATGACGGCATTGCGCCTTTGTCTAACATGCAGGTCCTGCAACAGAAAATTCCCGACGCCCGGCTGGAGGTTTTTGAAGGCGGACATTTGTTCTGGCTGCAGGACAAACGCGCCTATGAAGAGATCATCCGTTTTTTTCAGCAGGGCTGAAATTGAGCCCGCCCCCTTTCCATATTGGGCATATCGACCATGTGGTGCTGCGGGTGCGTAATCTGCAGCGTGCGCTGGATTTTTATTGCGGCGCGCTTGGGTGCGCCGAAGAGCGCAGGGTAGAAAATTTTGGGCTGGTGCAGCTGCGCGCCGGGGGGTCGCTGATCGACCTGATTGTGGATACATCAAAGGCCGATCACGCGGAAACGCGCAATATGGATCATTTCGCGTTGACAGTGACGCCGTTTGACGCGGCCCGCCTTGGCGCGCATCTTCTGGCGCACGGCATTGCTGCGGGCCGGGTTGAGACGCGTTACGGGGCCGAGGGCGCCGGGCCTTCCCTCTATATTCATGACCCGGACGGCAATCAGGTGGAGCTGAAAGGCCCGCCTGCCTGATCCCTATCCGCCCCGACCGTTTCCCTGAACCGCCAGCAGATTGCGGATCAGCACACGCAATTTCCCGGGGGCCGCGGGCTTTTGCAAAAGATGCACAGAGCGCGGCCCGATTTTTTCTCTCACCTCTGCTAACGAATTGCCCGTTAAAAAGATCGCAGGCACGTTTGGCCGCAGCAATGGCGAAATATGCGCGAGCGCCATGATGCCGGTTTCCGCGCCCTGCAAATTGTAATCCGCTATGATGATGTCCGGTGAAAAATTGTCCCGGATCATGCTGCGGGCCGCCTCATGTCCGCTCCTGGCCCCGAGCACTTTCATCCCCCAGGCCTCAACCTGCGCCGCAAGCGCCTTCAGCGACAGCGGGTCGTCCTCTATAATCAGTATACGGCAGTCCTTGGGTTTCCAGTTCTGTCGTGCAGCGGCCTCCACGGTTCCCGGTCCGTCCACCGCTGTCCCGGCGTCCGCCAGCGGTACTTCCAGGAAAAAAACCGACCCCCTGCCCGCGTTTGACCGCAGTCCCAGCGGATGCCGCAGCAGCGTCGCGTAGGCGCGGACGATGGACAGTCCCAGGCCAAGCCCCTGATGGTCGTCCCTTTCCGGCGACCCGATCTGATAAAATTCATCAAATATATTTTCCAGTTCGGTGCCCGGAATCCCGGTGCCGGTATCCCACACCTCAAAGCGAACTGCCCGGCCCGCCCTGCGGCAGCCCAGAAGTATTTTTCCGGTCTGGGTATAGCGCACCGCATTGCTCAACAGATTACTCAGAATGGAATCCAGCAGCAGCGGGTCGGAAATCACTCTCAGGCTGCAGGGGGCAATAACGAACCCAAGACCCTTTTCTTTGGCCAGCCGGGAGAATTTGCCGCGCAAATCCTCAAAGAGCGAACTGATCCTGAAAGCATGTGGTTCGGGAACGATGGCGCCGGAATCAACTTTGCTCATATCCAGCAGTGATCCCAGCATACGGTCCATGACATCCAGCACGCGTTCACTGTCGCGCAGAATATTCAGCGCCATATCATCAATCAGCAGATATTCCTGCAGCGCGGCGTTCAGTAAACGCAGCGCCTGCAGGGGCTGGCGCAGATCGTGGCTGGCGGCCGCCAGAAACCGTGACTTCGCCCTGTTCGCCCGTTCGGCCGCGGTACGGGCGTCGAGCGCCTCTGAAAGCGCCTGCTCCGGCGTTATTTCCGGCACTGCCGCCTAATCCAGGCTATTCAAAAATTCGCCTATCGCCGCATTGAAGGCCGCGGGTTGATGAATATTCGCGGCATGCCCCGCATCCGCGATAATCACCTTGCGGCTATCGGGAATTTTGCCGGTCATGTAATCGGCCGCCGCCAGATAGCCACGGTCTTTTTCGCCCACCAGAACCAGCGTGGGCGCCCCGATATGCGGCAAGGCGTCAATCACCTGCGCGTCTCTCTGGGCCAGCATGCCGCGCGAGCCATGTTCAAGGCCAAGCGCCGACCGGTGCTTGCCCATCTGCATTTCCTCGCTATGCCCCACGGCGGCCAGTCCTTTAGTGGCAAAGGCGCGCGCCTGTTTCTCGGCCATCGCATTCCATTGCCCTCTCGCGTCATCGCTCTTGTAACCCGGCCCGGTGTTGAACAGCATGATGGCGCGCACCCGCTGCGGATATTTCTTGTGGAACGCCAGCGACATGAAACCGCCCAGCGAATGGCCGCCAATCACCGCGCTTGCCGCCCCGCAGGCGTCCAGAATGGCCGCCATGTCCACCACCGCCCCCTCCGGCGTATAGAGTGCGGGATTATCGGGGCTGTCACTTTGACCATGCCCCAGCATGTCCCAGGTGATGATCTGATAGTGCGATCTGAACGCCTCGATCTGCCCTGTCCACATCGCGCTGGTGGCGCTGAACCCATGGCTGAGCAACACGGGCGGCCCCTTGCCTTCAGATGCATAAAATATTTTTGCGCCGCCGCGTTCAATATAGGGCATTTGTACAGAACTCCTTTAGATCGGTATGTTATTGATGCATATTCAGCTTTTTAGTCCATATTCAGGGCTTTGGACATAACTGGTTATTTATGCCATATTGATTTTGTTGAACATTCCTGTCCACAATCTGGTTATGCGGTTGATTCTGATCATAAAAGGCGAGGGAAATTGGGTGCAATCCAACTTACGCAGCCTGACTGTTACCAGCCGGCCGAGATTTGGGCGGGTAGTGGCGATGACGGCCATTGCATTAGGCCTGACATTTTCGTCCGCTGCTCAGGCAGCTGCCTGCGCGGCCGCCAGTGAAGAATCCACGCTTCAGGTCCGTGTCTTGCAGACCCAGCTTGTGGTGGCGGCGCTGACCTGTAATCAGCGTGCGGATTATAATGCGTTCGTCACCCGTTTCCAGCCGCAACTTTCGGCCCAGGGGAAGTTGTTGAAAGCCTTTTTCGAGCGGAAATATGGCGGCGGGTCGGCCAAGGCCATGAACGGGTTTGTGACGCGGATCGCTAATGAATCCTCACGCCGCGGCATGATGAAACGTGGGCTCTTCTGTCACGAAGCCGCGGTGATTCACGGCGCTAGCAAAAGCATCGGTCCGGCGGGCCTGCCGGCCTTCGCGCAATCGCTGCGGTTCACCAGCCTGCATGGCATCATCCCCTGCCCCACCAAGGTCGCGGCGAAATAATTTCCGGTTCTCTCCGGGTTCAGGCCATCTCACGGTGTTTAGAACAGGCTGTGATCAACTGGAATCGTCCAGATCTCCCGTTGATTGCATGTTGACCTAGAGCAATTCCTTTCTAGACTGAACCAGTTGGTTCAATCTAGAAAGGTAAAATTGCTCTAAATTATTATATAGACCATGTTTTACGGATCAGACGGGATCGCCTTAGGCGATTCCATCTGATCCGAACATGGTCTAGCGTATGACAAAGGCCTGACCCATCCAGCGCCAGCGGCCCGTGGCCGGGTCCAGCGCCGTGCAGTTGATGCGTCCGAACCCGCGTGGAAATGGCGTTTTCAACCGTACTTCAATCCGGTTATCCCCCAGCCGTTCCAGCGGCAGCCGTGACTCGGCATTGTTGGAATAGCAGGCCAGCCGTTCCAGTCCTTCAAGGCTTCCCTGCACCGTAAAGCCGAACGCCGGAGGATTATTATCGGGCGCCAGCACCGGGTCGTCCGGTGTGATGTCTGTCACATGTAGCGGCAGGGCATTAGCCAGGCGTTTGAAGCGTTGCGCGTCGCCATAAGGCACATTCATGGAAAAGCGCGGCAGTGAAAAACGTTCCGCGCCGCTATGCACCACGCCCGAAAACCGGCTGAACGCGGCCTTGAATCCAAGAGCGGCGATCTGATCGCGGTCGCGCTTGCTGAATTCGCCGAAGGGATAGGCGAACAACGCCGGCTCAAGACCCAGTTCCTTCTTGAACCGGGCCGTGGCCTTTTTGATATCCGCGCTGATCTGGGCCTCGGTTTTGCGCGGCATATGAGGGTGCGACGCTGTATGATGGCCGATGCTGACCCCGCCCGCCGCCAGCATTTCACGAAGCTGGTCCCAACTCAGATTACTGCCTGAATTATTGTCAGCCGAATCCGTGGTAATAAAAAGCGTGAATGGCAGGCCCGCCGCACGCAACCGCGGCCATGCCTGGGTGTAGACGGAGGCGAACCCGTCATCAATGGTGATCGCCACCGCATGTTCGGACAGCTTTTCGCCTGCCGCCAGCGCATCGATAATGGTCTCCAGCGGCAGGACCTGATAGCGGCCCGACCTCAATTCGGCAATATGCGCCTCAAACTGGCTGATATTGATGCTGGTGGACGCAAAGCGCGGCTCTTCAAACCGGTGATAGACAAAAACGCTTGCCTGGCCGCGCTCCGGGGCCAGTTCCTCGGCCCGAACCTCCTGAAGCGGCCCGCCTACAGATATCAGGGCCAGGCTGGCCCTCCCGAACAGCCCTGGCAGGACCTGTCTGAACTTTTCCCATGCAGTCATTGGATTCGGCTTTCACTCTCTGTATGTTGGCAATAAACCAACTTCTTACCAGCAACACACCGAGGAAAGCGAGGCGCTATTATGGCCGGAATGCTAAATAATGATGGGCTCGACCTGATGTTTCGCGAGGCGCGCACTGCCAATGGCTGGGTTGCGGGCGGAGAAGTGACGGACGCACAACTGAGCGCCATTTACGATATCATGAAATATGGCCCGACCAGCGCCAATTGCTCGCCCGCGCGCATCCTGTTTTTCCGGACGGCGGCCGGCAAGGAGCGTCTGCGCCCACATCTCAGCGAAGGCAATCTGACCAAGACCATGGCCGCACCCGTCGTTGCCCTGATCGCTTATGACACCGAGTTTTACGAATACCTTCCTAAACTGTTCCCGCATGACCCCACCGCCAAAACCTGGTTCAACTGGAGCGCCGCGCACGCGGAAACCACGGCCTTCCGAAATGGCACCCTTCAGGGGGCCTATCTGATCATGGCAGCGCGGGCCATCGGGCTGGACGTGGGCGCGATGTCGGGTTTTGATAATGCGGGCGTCGACAAGGAATTTTTCCCGGACGGCAAGGTGAAATCCAATTTCCTGGCCAATATCGGCCGGAGCGATCAGAGTCTGCTGTTCCCGCGCCATCCGAAATTCAGTTTCGACGAGGCGTGCAAGATTCTCTGATGCGCATTCTGGCGCTGGATACGTGTCTTGCGGCCTGCTCGGCCGCCATCTGGCAGGGTGGCCGGGTACTGGCCCATCAATGGCGCGCCATGCAGCGCGGCCACGCCGAAGCGCTGCTGCCGATGCTGGAAGAAGTCAGGGCCGCTGCTGGTTTTGAATACAGCGATTTTGACCGGCTGGCCGTGAGCATCGGCCCCGGCAGTTTTGCCGGGGTGCGGGTGGGGCTGGCGGCGGCGCGCGGGATTTGCGTGGCGCGCGGTCTGCCGCTGGTGGGAGTGAACACCCTGGAGGTCATGGCGGCGGCGGTGGATGCAGCCACGCCCTTTGGCGTCGCCATCGATGCCCGCAACCATCAGGTCTATTTTCAGGCT
The DNA here is from genome assembly GCA_009693835.1 of Alphaproteobacteria bacterium. Lineage (GTDB taxonomy): Bacteria > Pseudomonadota > Alphaproteobacteria > UBA11222 > UBA11222 > UBA11222. The sequence continues at coordinate 3,642 of SHWM01000023.1, read as the reverse complement.
TTTGCCGGCGGCGCGGCGCTGTCTCCGCCCGCAATTCTCAGCCTCTCCGAAGCCGCCGCCTATCTTCGCGGCACTGACAGCGTCCGGCGGCTGGCAGGCGACGGCGCGGCCGCCATTGCGGCTGTATGCCCATTCAATGTTGAGGTGATCCAAGGGGATTTGCTGCCGGATGCGGCGCATCTGGCGGGAATTGCCGCGCTGCGGCGCACGGAAGACCCGGTAACCGTCTCTCCGCTCTATCTGCGCGCGCCGGACGCCAAAATGCCGGGTACCGCCGCGTGATCTGGGGCGGCGTGGATATATTGCGGGCGGGGGCCGCGTCGCTGGAAATTCTCGAAACCTTGCATGCAGAATGTTTTGCCGTGGGATGGGACGCTGTATCCATTGCCAAAATGTTGGCCATGCCTGGCGCCACCGGAACGCTTGCAGTGATAAGCGCCGGGGCTGAACGCGAGGCCGCCCCGGCAGGATTTCTTCTGGGCCGGGAGGCGGGCGGCGAGGCAGAGATCATCTCAACGGGCGTCGTTCCCGCCCTGCGCGGCCGCGGAATTGGCGGCGCACTGGTGTCGGAATTTACGTCCCGTATGCGTCAACGCGGCGTGCATGCGGTATTTCTTGAAGTCGCGGTGGACAATGAACCGGCCCTGTCGCTTTATAAGCGCATCGGATTCGCGCCGATCGGGCTGCGCAAATCCTACTATGAACCAGCCGGGGATAATTCATCCACGGGGCCTACGGACGCCCTGGTGATGCGCTGTGATTCATAGCTGATGCCACGCCCACTTTAATCAGCTATATTGCGGCTACAGGCTGAAATTTTTCCTGACAGCGAGGCGGTCATGTTTTCCCCCATTGAAGACCTATGTGAACAGCGCGGCATGCGCATGACGGGCCAGCGCCGCATCATCGCACGGGTGCTATCTGATTCGGAGGATCATCCGGATGTCGAGGAAGTGTACCGGCGGGCGTCTGAACAGGATTCAAATATCAGCATCGCCACCGTCTATCGCACGGTGCGCCTGTTCGAGGAGGCTGGCATCCTGGAGCGGCACGAGTTTGGCGACGGCCGCACCCGCTATGAACAGGTGCCGAAAACGCATCATGATCATCTGATCAATATTCAGACCCGCGCGGTAGTTGAGTTCAGCGACAAACAGATTGAGGAATTACAGCGCGCAATTGCCGAACGGCTGGGCTACCGGCTGGTCGGCCACCGGCTGGAACTGTACTGCGTGCCCATTGACGCCGCAAAACCGAACGGCTGAGTGCGCAAACGCGATTGTATGCACTCTACTACCGCTTCTGCAGCCGCCAGCGTTCCACGATCTCGTCGATAAAGCCCATATCGGCATCGCCGGAGTTTCAGCTCTGGGAAAATACCCCCGTATCCGAGGCCGGGCGGCGTTCCGGCGCCAGATCATCAAAGCGCATACGCATCGGGATGGTCACCTCGTCCCCCACAATGACGGCTTCCTGCTGCCCCAGGGAGGGCAGCGCCGACAGCAGGCCGCCCGCACTTTCCGGCATGGCGTTGGCGACGAATTCCTGATCGCGGATATTGCTCATGCGCAAGGCAATCAGCGTATTGCATTGGGACCGGGCGCTGGTCGACAGTTCCGCCGGGCGCTGGCTGACCAGGCACAGGCCCACGCCATATTTGCGGCCTTCCTTGGCGATGCGGGAAATGGCTTTCTTGCTGGGGCCGAAATGCACTTCCTCGTCGCGCGGAACGTAACGGTGCGCCTCCTCGCACACCAGCAGCACCGGCGTTCTGCGCCCCTGGTCATGGCTGGCCCACACCGAGAAATCAAAAATCATGCGCGCCAGAACCGACACCACCACGTCGACTACTTCCGACGGAATTCCTGATATGTCGATGATGCTCACCGGCTTGCCGGCGACCGGTATGCGCAGGATGCGCGACAATAAGCGGCCCATGGAATCATCGACCAGAAGCCGGGAAAACATGAATGAATACCGCCGGTCGATGCGCAGGCTTTCAATTTTCGACTTCAGACGCAGATAGGAAACCACATCTTCTGTGCGCTCCAGTTTGCCCATCGCGTCATCAAATATTTTGATCAAATCCCCCAACCGGTAGGGAACCGGCGTATCCACGGTAATATGATCGCCGCGTTCTCCCTCGCGCAGAAACATCTTTTTGGCGTCGATGACGCCCGTTTTCAGGATCTCTATCTCGGGATAGGCGCGCTCCTGATTCTGGCCGATCACAACCTCGACCAGTTCCTCAAAATTCAGCAGCCAGTACGGCAGTTGCAGATTGCTCAGATGAATGGCTTCGGCCTTATCCCCAAATGCGGCGGCATATTCATTGTGCGGATCAATCAGAACGATATGACCATTGGGATTTTGATCCATAATGGCGTGCAGCACCAGCGATACGGCGCAGCTTTTACCGGAACCGGTGGTGCCCAGCACCGCAAAATGCTTGGCCAGCAATTCATCGGTCACGGCGAATGCGGGAATGGAACGGTCCTGATGGATGCTGCCCAGCCGCGCGGTAGCCACATCAGGCTGGGCATAAACCATCGCCAGATCGCGCGCATCCGCCGTCATTACCTCTATGTCAAAATGCGGATAGTAGGTGACGCCGCGATGAAAGCGGCCATAACCGCCTTTGTCATCCAGCAATATTTCGCCCAGCAGCTGAATTTCCAGCATCTGGGCTTCCGCCCCGGTGCCGATCAGCGTATAGCCGCCGCCGCTCATGGACTGCACCATCCCATAGACAATGGAAATGTCGCCGGGCATGGCCACAAGCGCACCGATGGAGATATTTGCTTTTTTGCCGGCCGCTGCAGCATTCATTATCGCCGTGACCGCGGCGCCACGAATACCAGTGATCGTGCCAACCACCGTCCTCACCGCGCAGGTCTCCGCCGCCTCCGCTTTTACCAGTGAGGGCAACGGGAGTGCGGGTATTAGCGGGTCGGGCGTTATACTCATGGCGCAGATAATTCCTCTGACAGACTGCTGAATATTTCAGCGGGTCAAACCTGCGGCATTTTCGCATCACCCCCTTACCAGAGAGTAAACCATACCAATTTATTCATTATGGTTAAGAGATGTTCATCCTGTTATGGATGGATTTTCCTATTCCGGCGCACATCCCGCGCGGACGCTATTTCCTGCGGCCAGCCTTTTCAGCAATGCCGGATACGCCTTCCCGCGCCGCCAGCACGGCGCACACATCGGCCAGCGAAAGACCGGACGCCTGCAACAGCACCAGCAGATGATAAAGCACATCGGCCGCTTCAGCCGTGATCTGCGTCTGGTCACCACTGACCGCCGCCAACGCCAGTTCAACCGCTTCTTCCGCCAGCTTTTTGGCCGGCAGGTGCGGCGCGCCCGCCAGCAGTTTGGCGGTATAGGAAGCATCATCGCCGGATGCGGCGCGGTCCCGGATCACACTAGCCAGACGCGCCAGAATTTCCAGGGCTTTCACATCAGTCTTATTTTTCACAGCCGCACCGCAATCCCTGCCGCAGCCATGTGGCGTTTGGCCTGTTGAATGGAAAATTCGCCAAAATGAAAGATCGACGCCGCCAGCACCGCGCTGGCATGGCCCTCAATTACGCCCTGGGCGAGATGATCCAGCGTCCCCACGCCGCCGCTGGCGAT
>SHWM01000022.1 GCA_009693835.1 Alphaproteobacteria bacterium | reverse complement strand
CATTGCCGTTTCTCACCCCACCCCAAACCCCTCCCCATCAAGGGGAGGGGATTCCTTCAGCATACTGGGCTTCTTCTCCCTCCCCCTTTGTGGGGAGGGCCGGGGTGGGGGCTATACAAGCGATTCTAACTGATCACAAGCTGCTCTAGGCCGCATCCGATTTGTTAGACGGATAAGACGTCTCCGGCGCTTTCCGACTTGATGCCGTGCTGCCAGGCCGGTTAACAACATTGGCGCCCGCTGAATAAATACCTGCCGCCCAGGCTACCGCGTCAATCGCGTGCGCAATAGCGCGCGCTGTATCGATCAGCCCCACATCCTGGGCCTCCCAGCGAAGTTTTTGTCGTTGGCCGCCTATATCCGCCAAACGCTCTGTAAGTGGGGGTGTGATAGCGTCCGCTCCCTGTCCCTAGACAGTCATATCCAGAGTAAATGCAACTAAATGGCGCGATTTGGCTCATTTCTATTAAGAAAAGTTGCTTTAATCTTGTTTCTTACAGAGTATAGTATAAGATATATTTATGCAATGATAATATATACAACTATTAGTAGATTTTTTCCCTTTCATTTCCCTGTGCCGATGGCTGACCATGACAAAGCTGCCCAACCGGCGATAAATGCAAGGCCGCCCAACGGGGTAAACCCCACCAGCGCGCGGGACGCCGTCACGCCTAAAACATAGAGTGATCCGCAAAACAGAAGGATGCCGCTTAAAAATAGCCAACCCGCGACATTCACCGATGTACGCGCCACACTGGCCTCTGCCCGCCAGGCTACGGCCAACAGGGCGAGTGCGTGATACATCTGATAGCTGGCGGCAGTGCGGAATGCAGCCAGATCGGCCGCTGGAATCCTGCCCTCAAGGCCATGCGCACCAAACGCCCCGGCAGCCACCGCCAGAAGCCCATTTAATGCGCCGAGCAAAATCCATGTTCTTGGCGCCAGCATCTGCTAGTCCGCGCCTTTACCGCCCGGCCCTATATCAGATGGGGTGTGACGCCGTATCAGGCCATATTGCGCGGCGCCAAACACGATCGTCACTGGCAGGGTGCCAAACAATTTGAAGCTGATCCAGAAATCCGTGGAAAAATTGCGCCAGACCAGTTCATTCAAAATCGCCAGCGCCACAAAAAACCAGGCCCACCGCCAGGTCAGCGCCCGCCAGCCTTCGTCGGTGACTTCCATAACCGATTGCAGCAGGGGTTTCAGCAGCGACTGGCCGCGCGCCAGACCGGTAAAAAGGATGGCCGCGAACAGGCCGTTCACTATGGTTGGCTTCAGCTTTATGAAAAGATCATCTTTCAGATAAAGCGTCAGCCCGCCAAACACCAAAACAAACACCGCCGTGATCAATGGCATGGGGGGAATTTCGTGCGCCAGAATCCATGTCGCCACGAGTGTGACGACCATCGCCGCCATAAACGCCGCGGTGGCGGGAAAGATGCCATAAGCGGCATTAACGCCAAAAAATACCAGTAGGGGGCCAAGATCGAGGCCCAATTTCACGAGCAGATGCATGGGGGCGCTGGTACTCCTGAAATCAGGGCTATATCAGAAACGCAAGATTGGCAATCGGTTCATCCGCATCGATCAGCAGAATTTTCTTCACAGCCATGCGCAACTGCCCTTCCTCACGCCGCAAGCTGTAGAGTATACGCCCGCCCCAGAAATTCATGTTGCGGGTGGACTGAATGGCCAGCTCCATCAGCATGAAGTTGGCGCCCGCTTCATAGGAACCCGGACCCGTGCCGGCAATCTCAATATTTGAAAGCACGCGGCGCATCGGCGAAGCCGGAGTCTGACTGTGACGAAAGCCGGATTTCAGTTGCCGGATGCGCGTGCTGATACGCTGGCGGTTATCATAAATGTGGGAGACTTCTTTTTCGGGATCGAGATCGGGGCGGCGCGGAACCCAGTACAACGCGTCTGGCGTCCACAGGGCTTCCCATTCGTCATAACGCGATTCATCCGCCAGCCGCGCCTCAAGAAACAGAAAGGCCTCAATCTCGCGGGTTTCGCTTTCCGGCAACCCCATGTTCAGGCAGCCCCGGACATCACGTGCAGATATTGTTTCCAGAACGCCCGATTAGTGGTTTCATCTGAAACATTGGAGCTAAGCAGGCCGTTTTCAGGATCAACATATTCACGCTCCATGCCGCGGCGCAAATCAAGCCATTCCGGAGATTGCGCCGCCAGCCCCAACTGGTTGCGTTCGGACAGGCACGCGTCGTCAGGCAATAAAAACGAACCCGGCCCCATGGCCCCTTCGGTTTGACGCAACGCGCGTGCGTTTATTTCCGGCGCCCCCTTGAGCAGCATAGGTGTGTAATATTGCACCACTTGATTGGCGCTGACCGGGGCCACGAACGATATATTCAATTCGGCCAAAAACAGATTAGGGAAGATGATGGCGTGCGGCGGGCCATCGATCATGCGCTTGCGCGCCAGCTCCCTGCCATATGTTTGCTCCATGCGCGCCACATAGTTTGGTAACTTGGCCTCCGGAACGCCGCCGAACCATTGGAACGGTTTGTTCGTATTACGATAGCGCGGCGCGATGTCGAGTTCGGTATGTCCGCCCCCCCAATCGCGATTGACCGAACTGTCGCCCTTTTCCTCGTCGAACGCGAGCGAACCAAATGCATTCGTCGAGCGAAGAAGAGAAGCGTGCGCGACCTTCACATGATAGCCATCGGTATTGTTTTCCGGCAGCATCTTCCAGTTGGCGTGGAAGCGATGCTTGAGCCAGCCGGCAGATAATTCCATTTCGCCTTCAGGCGACAGATCGCAGGCCCGGTCAAGCAACTGTTTCGCCTTGCCTATATAATCGTCGAACGATTGCCCCTCATGGGCAAGACTTGCAAATATAAAGCCGCGATAAATATGCACGCGCGGCACCTCGGCCAGGCCTAACGCCGATTTATCGTAGCTGCTGCCCATACCGCCGGGCATCGGCATGCCACGCAATTCACCGCCGACAGCAAAGGTCCAGCCATGATAGGGGCACACAAAAGTTGCCGCGTTGCCACTGTCACGGGCGCAAATCATATTGCCGCGATGCGTGCAGCGATTGAACAGCAGCTTTACGTCATTTTTGGCATCGCGGGTGATCAGCACCGGTTGTTGGCCGATTTGCCTGCGCTGATAATCGCCAATGTCAGGCACTTCGCTGGTGTGCCCGGCAAATACCCAGCCCTTGTGGTAAATCCTGTCCATCTCTTCCGAGAATATATTGGGATCGGTATACAGCCGGCCGTGCACCCTGTCGCGCTGAACCAGCGCGTCATAGGAAATCGGCGCGATATTCTGCTGCAAACCCATTTGCTTTCCCCTTATATGTTTTATGCGCCGGTGATGCGCCTGAAACGCTCTTTCCACGCGTCCCGCAGGCCATCACGAAACTGCGGCGCTGCGATGGCGATCAGCGCCTCCGCCGCCGCCTGAAGCGGCTGTCCGCGCACTTTCGCAACGCCATATTCGGTCACAAAATGGTCCGCATCTGTGCGCAACGCCGTCACCACGGCGTCGCCACTGATGGCAGGCACGATACGCGATATTTTACCACCCCCGGCGGTGGCCGTGAAAGCGACAATGCCGCGACCACCCCTGGAGCGCAGCGCGCCGCGCATGAAATCCACCGATCCGCCGGTGCCGCTGATCTGCTTGCCGCCGACCATTTCAGAATTAAGCTGGCCCATCAGGTCCACCTCGACGGCCCCATTGATAGCGACAAAATTATCAATCCGCCCCAGCAGCGCCACGTCATGCGTATAATCCACCATGCGGTAGGCAATGTCGGGATAGTGGCCTGCCCATTTCATCACCTCATTGCTGCCCGCCACAATGCCGGTAACGATTTTTCCCTTGTCGATGGTTTTCATCCGCCCGTTGATGACGCCCGCATTCACCAGATGCATCACGCCGTCCGAAATCATCCCAGAATGAACGCCCAGATCGTTGCGCTTGCCCAGCGCATCAAGTGCGGCGTTGGGGATGGCGCCCACGCCCATTTCGATGCAGTCGCCATCGCGCACCAGGCTGGCGACATTGGCGCCGATCTGCCGCGCCACATCGTCAACCGGCACGACGCGCATGATCTGCAGTTCCGTGTTGGACCGGACCGCATAATGAAATTTCGAAATATGGGTTTTCGGTAGATGCGGCGGCGATGGAAGGGCCTCGTTGATTTCCGCAATGACAAGTTTTGCCCTGTCCACCGCCATGGGTACGAAATCAATGCCATAGCCGGGGCTGCACATCCCATCGGCGTCCGGCGGGCCATATTGCACCAGCGCCGCATCAATTTGCAGCGGGCCGCTGACAAACATATAGCGCTGATGATACTGGATCGGGATGAAATCAATTTTCCCCTCGGCGAAGGATTTCTGCATTCTGTCGGACATGAAATTTGTGAGAACGCGCGCCTTGGGATGAAAGGTCGAATAGTCGATGCGGCTTAGGCCTGGCACCGGATTGGTAATATAGGTGACCCCCCGACTGGCCTCGGGTGCTGCCTTCAGCGCCGCCAGCAGCGCCAGCGGCTCCATCACGCTGCCGCCCACAAAAACATGCATGCCCGGCTTCAGCAACGCGGGCACCTCATGCGCCTCAATCCATTTGGTCATTCTCCCCTCCCAGCCAGATTATATATTGTTGGTACCACCCTGCCCGCTATACCGCCCTGCGCCTTTTGAAAATTCCGCAAGAAATGACCGGCAGGTACAAACTCAAAAATGTTCGCACCTATAATGGAAAATCGTCAAGCGTCAGCAGCCTATATTCCATCACCACAAACAGCCCGGTCCAGAGGATAAGCGCAAGAACCGTGGTGATGCCAACTTTCAGCAGCATGTGCGGGCGTACCGGCGCACCCGGATCGGTTCCCTTCACGATCTCCAATCCGGCCTCGTGGGGGTTGCGGATGCCCCAGGGCAGCACCAGAAACAGGCTGACCATCCAGATACAGACGAATGCGACAGTGCCGCCAACCAGTCCCATGCGCCCCGCCTAGACCTGTTCGAGTTCGATTAGCGTACCGCTGAAATCCTTTGGATGCATGAACACCACCGGTTTGCCATGCGCGCCGATGCGCGGCTCTCCGGTTCCGGTGATGGTGGCGCCCATTTTTTTCATCTGCGCGCAGGCTGCGTGAATATCCTCCACCTCATAGCAGACATGATGCATGCCGCCCTTCGGGTTTTTGGCCAGGAACGCCGCGATCGGGGAATTATCACCCAGGGGTTCGATCAGCTCGATCTTGGTGTTGGGCAATTCCACAAACACCGTCCACACGCCGTGATCGGGCTGCGCCACCTTGCCAGTGACGTTCGCGCCCAGAGTATCCCTGTAGATTTTTCCCGCCGCCTCGGCGTCCGGCACGGCGATGGCCACGTGATTTAGTTTTCCGATCATGCTCTGCCTCCGTCTGAATCAGGCGCTTACAATCTAATTACTTCTACCTGGGTCACCGGCTTTTTACCGGTGGCGTCCCTGACAGCGCGGCGTGCGGCGCGCAAGGCTGCCTCTTTCACCATTTCATCGTCACGGGCCTGTTTGCCGCGCAGTTTCGCCACCGCCTCCTCTACCGCGCCAGCCACTTCGCTTCGCAGGTTGATCAGGGCGCCATCCTCGGTCGGCAGACCAAAGGCGGTAATCCGTGGCGGCGCGGCAAGACTGCCGTCCTGCTCGACCACCAGCATAACCCCCAGATGGCCCGCACTGGAAAGTTTTAAGCGTTCATCGACCTGACCATCGTCCACCGGCGTCAAAACGTCCCCGTCCAGATAGAGGCGGCCTGAATAGACTTCCTCGATAATGCAGGCCCGGCCCGGCGCCAGTTGCACCAGCGAACCGTTGGGCGCCAGTATGGTCTGCGGGGATTGCATTTCCTGCGCCAGCTTCACATGCTCCATCATGTGGCGGATTTCGCCATGCACGGGTATGGCGATTTGCGGCCGCACCCAGCGGTACATGTCCGCCAGCTCATCCCGGCAGGGATGCCCGGACACATGCACGAAGTGATCTTTTTCCGTGATGATGGAAATACCCCGTTCGGCCAGCCGGTTTTGCAGGCGGAAGATCGATCGCTCATTGCCGGGAATGATACGCGAGGAAAATATTACCGTGTCCCCAACGCCCAGGCCGATGCGCGGATGGTTGCCATATGCGATGCGCGACAATGCAGCGCGGGGTTCGCCCTGGCTGCCCGTGCAGATATACAGCACATGATCGGGATGCAGGCTGGCGGCTTCTTCTTCGCGTAATACTGGCGGAAAATCCTTCAGATATCCGGCCTCGCGCGCCGCCGCCACGACCTTGTGCATCGAACGCCCCACCAGGGTGATCTGGCGGCCATGCGCCGCCGCGGCCTTGCCGATCGTGTCGACCCGCGCCACATTGGAGGCAAAGGCCGTGACCGCCACCCGGCCCTTGAGGCCGCTGAGCAAAGTCGAGAGGCTGGAGCGCACCGCCGCTTCCGATCCGGCCCGGCCCGGGCTAAAGACATTGGTGCTGTCGCACACCATGGCCAGCACGCCTTCATCGCCAAAGCGGGTCAGCCCCGCAATATCGGTCGGCTCACCCAACAGCGGGTCGGGATCGATTTTCCAGTCGCCTGTATGCAGAATATTCCCCAAAGGCGTGCGGATGGCCAGCGCATTAGGTTCGGGTATCGAATGGGTCAGCGTCATATAGGTAATGTCGAAGGGGCCAAGTTGCAGGCGGCCCTCCAGCGGGACAATGGTCACTTTCGCCTCGCGCACCAGCCCCGCTTCTTCCAGCTTGTTGCGCAGCATGCAGGCGGTAAATTTCGTCGCGTAGATGGGGCAGCGCAAATCCGGCCACAAATGCGCCACCGCGCCAATATGATCTTCATGCGCATGCGTCAGCACGATACCCAGCAGATCTTCACGCCGCTCCACAATAAAATCCGGATCGGCCATAATCAGATCAATGCCCGGCACGGTGTCATCACCAAAGGTGACGCCCATGTCGACAATGATCCATTTCTGCCGGTCCCGCGGGCCATAGCCATAAAGATTGAGGTTCATCCCAATCTCTCCTGCGCCGCCCAGTGATAAAAAATACAGGCCGTCGCTCAAGCTCTCGCCCTCTCGGGACGGTTGCGGTAAAAGATTTCAGCCAGTCCTTTTATGGTGAGGTCCGCGTCGAAATGCTCAATCACCGGCGTGCCATGACGCAACAGATGCCCAAGCCCGCCGGTGGAAACCACCGTCATGGGCGCGCCGAATTCTTCCTTGATACGGGCCACCAGCCCTTCGATCAGACCAATATATCCCCAGTAAATACCAGACAACATCGCGGTTTCCGTATCCTTACCGATCACTGAATCGGGACGGCGCACGGCAATGTGCGGCAATTTCGCGGCCGCCTCATGCAAAGCCTGAAGTGACAGATTGACCCCCGGCACAATGATGCCGCCTTCAAAGTCGCCATTGGCGGAAACAATGTCAAACGTGGTGGCGGTGCCGAAATCGATAATAATCAGATTGCCGGGATAGGCGGTATGTGCTGCTATGGCGTTCACCAGCCGGTCCGCGCCAGCCTGTTCGGGACGGGTGATATTGATTTTAAGGCCGATGTTAACGCCGTCTTCTCCCACCACCAGCGGCTCGCCATTAAAATATTTCCGGCACAGGGTACGAATGTCAAACAGCGCCTGCGGCACGACGGTGGAGATAATCGTGCCGTCAATCTGGCCTGGGGAAATGCCGTTGAGCTGCATGAGCTGGCTGAGCCACACCATATATTCATCAGCCGTGCGCACGCCATCCGTGGCGCTTCGCCACTCGCCCAGAATCTCCATGCCCCTAAGTACGGCAAATACCGTATTGGTGTTTCCCACATCGATGGCTAGCAGCATAATCCAATCCAACCTTCCTGAAACCGGTCCGCGTCAGCCCTGAACCCTAGAGCAATATGCTATTAGGTTGAACCAGTAGGGTTCTACCTAATAGCATATTGCTCTATTTTTTAATGTGTTAGAGCAGCTTTATGCGATTAGATGGAATTCTAAACGATTCCAGTTAATCGCATGCTGCTCTAGGTTCAGAATGGCCGCCAATGTTCCCGTTTCAATTCTGTTCCGGAAAGAAAACGTCCCCGGCCGAGATCAGGCGCACCGTTTTATCGGCCAGGGTCAGAACCAGCGCCCCACTCTCATCCAGTGCGGTGAATATCCCGGGAAGGGTCTCCTTGTCCAGCCGCACCTCAATAGCCTCGCCCACACGCGCGGCGCGGGCCAGCCAGGCCTCCTTGACCGGGGCGAACCCTTGCTGCCGCCAGCGGGTCAGCCAGGCGTCAAACCGGACAGCCAGAACCTCCAGTGCGGCCTGCGGTGAGGGAGGCGGCTCCACCCCAGCCGCGCGCAGGCTGGTGGCCGGCCAGGCCGACGACACCCCGGGCATAGCCGGTGCGGCCTCCGGGTGTTGCGACAGATTGATCCCTATGCCGATGGCCAGCCATGTTATGACTCCACCGCTGCCAGAGACGGATTCCAGCAGGATTCCAGCGGTCTTTCGCCCAACCAGCAGCACGTCATTGGGCCATTTCAACTGGATGCGGCTTGCTGTGCCCAGGAAATGGTCCAGAGTTTCCCCCACGCACAGCGCCGTCAAAAACGAGAGTTTGGCTGCCTCCGGCGCCGCCACGCCAGGATTGATCAGCAGCGTGCAGAGAAGATTGCCGGTTCCCGATTCCCAGGCTCTGCTGCGGCGGCCCCGCCCCTTTGTTTGCTGTTTAGCCACAATCCAGAGCGGACCCGCGGCGCCCTGGGCCGCCTGCCTGCGGGCCTCGTCCATGGTGCTGTCAATGGTGTCGAAACTGATCAGGCCATATCCAGGCGGAAGGCGGGCTTGCATCAGCGTTCACTGCCGCTATCTGAAAAGCGCAGACGCCGCCGTGGCGGCGCTTGTGACGATCGGCATCGGATAGATGAAGAAAAACAGGCTGAACAGGCTGGAGCCAGTGACGATGAAGCGAAGCGACGTGCTCATTGGCCAATCCTGGACATCGGCGGGGGCATCGAAATACATGATTTTAATGATGCGCAAATAATAATAGGCCCCGATCACACTGGCCAGAACGCCAATCACGGCCAGAGTATAGAGGCCCGCATGGATTGCCGCCAGAAATACAAAGAATTTGGCAAAGAACCCGGCCAGCGGCGGAATTCCGGCCAGTGAAAACATCAGCAGCGCCAGCGCCAGCGCCATCATGGGGTTGGTGCGCCCGAGGCCGGCCAGATCATTGACGCCTTCCAGTTGCCCGCCCTTGTTGCGCATGGCGAGAATGCAACCAAATACGCCAAAATTCATGGCAACGTAAATGGCCAGATAAATCAGAACCGCCTGAACGCCTTCCTGGGTGCCGGACGCCAGGCCCACCAGCGCAAAGCCCATATGCCCGATGGAGCTGAACGCCATCAGCCGCTTGATATTATTTTGCCCAATCGCGGCAATCGCCCCCAGCACCATGGACGCAATCGAGATAAACACGACGATCTGCTGCCACTGCGCGATCATGCCGAGCAGCGGCTGCGTCATCACCCGCACGAACAGAGCCATCGCGGCCACCTTGGGGGCAGAGGCCAGAAGGGCTGTCACCGGGGTTGGCGCGCCTTCGTACACATCTGGCGTCCACATATGAAAGGGAACAGCGGAAATCTTGAACGCCAGTCCCGCCGTCAGGAACACCAGACCGAAAATCAGGCCCAGTCCCACCTCGGCATGCCCATCGCCAAACACAGTCGCCAGCTTCATGAAGTTGACGGTGCCGGTGAAACCGTAAATCAGCGATGCGCCATAGAGCAGGATGCCCGACGCCAGCGCGCCCAGAACAAAATATTTCAGGCCCGCCTCGGTGGCGCGTTGTGAATCGCGTTTGAACGCCGCCAGCACATACAGCGACAGGCTTTGCAGTTCCAGACCCATGTAAAGCGAGATCAGATCACCGGCCGACACCATCATCATCATGCCCAGCGTGGCCAGCAGCACCAGCACCGGAAATTCAAACCGGTCCATGTTTTCGCGGCGCAAATAGCCCTGCGCCATGACCAGCATGACGCCAGACCCGAGCAGGATGAGAATTTTGGCATAGCGCGAAAAGGCGTCGGTCACAAAGCCGCCGGAAAATGTCTCCATGCGTCCACTACCCTGCAGCATCACCAGCGCCGCCGTCACCATGAGCAGCAGCAGCGCCCCCTGGGTCACACTGCGTTGCGTCGCCTGGGCGCGGAAAACCCCCAGCATCAACAACGCCATCGCGCCGCATGCCATCAATATTTCCGGCAGCGCCGGAAGCAGATTTGGCGAAACAAATGCGTTAGGGGTCATTTTGCCTTGGTTCCTGAATTAAAATAACGGACTAATGCGCGAGCTGTGTCACCACATTGCCCGTATCCATGTCATAGCTTGCAAGAGAGGCCGTGTAGTGGCCGATCAGATTTTCAACGCTGACGGCGGTGGCGTCCAGCAGAGGCATCGGATAGACGCCAAACCAAAGGGTCGCGATGATCAACGGGGCGAAAACGGCGATCTCGCGACGGTTCATATCCATAATATCCTTCAGATTGGGCTTGGTCAGTTCGCCAAACACCACGCGCCGGTAAAGCCATAGGGAATAGGCCGCCGCCAGCACCGCCCCTGTCGCCGCGACAAACGCAACCCAGCTATTGGCCTGATACGCCCCGACCAGTATCAGAAACTCGCCAACGAAACCGCTGGTGCCAGGCAGGCCGACGGTCGCCAGGGTGAACAGCATAAATGTGAAGGCATAGACCGGCATGCGCTCCACCAGCCCGCCATAGGCGTCTATGTCGCGCGTGTGAATCCTGTCATAGATCACGCCAACGCACAGGAACAGTGCGCCTGACACAAGGCCGTGGCTGATCATCTGCACCATGGCGCCCTGAACGCCCTGCTGGTTCATGGCGAACATGCCGATGGTCACGAAGCCCATATGGGCAACGGAACTATAGGCGATCAGCTTTTTCATGTCTTTCTGCACCAGCGCTACGAGCGAGGTGTACACAATCGCGATCAGGCTGAGGCCATAAATGAGCGGCGTGAACATCTCCGACGCCACGGAGAACATCGGTAGCGAAAAACGCAAAAAGCCGTAGCCCCCCATCTTCAGCAGAATACCCGCCAGAATGACCGATCCCGCCGTTGGCGCCTCGACATGCGCGTCCGGCAGCCACGTATGCACCGGCCACATCGGCACCTTTACGGCAAATGACGCAAAGAACGCCAGCCACAGCCATTTCTGCATCCCGGGATCAAAACGGAACGCCATCAGCGCCGTGATGTCGGTGGTGCCGGCCGCCCAGTACATGGCCATGATCGCCAGCAGCATCAGCACGGAGCCCGCCAGCGTATAGAGAAAGAACTTGAACGAGGCATAGACGCGGCGCTGGCCGCCCCAGACGCCGATGATCAGGAACATCGGAATGAGGCCACCTTCAAAGAACAGATAGAACAGGACCATATCGAGCGAGCTGAACACCCCCACCATCAGGGTTTCCAGGATCAGAAACGCGATCATGTAGTCCTTGACCCGGGCGGTGATGGATTCCCAGGAAGCCAGAATGCACAGCGGCATCAGGAACGTGGTGAGGATGATGAACGGCATGGAGATGCCGTCCACGCCCATGTGATAATTGATATTGCCACCCAGCCAGCCATGCTTTTCAACAAACTGAAAGGCTGCGGTGCTGTTGTCAAATCCCGTCCACAACAGCAAAGACAACGCAAAGGTGAACAGCGTCGTCCACAGCGCGACCATCCGCGCATTGTGCGCCACCATCGCCTCTTCCCCGCGGATCAGCAGGATGAACAGCCCCCCTATCGCAGGCAGGAAGGTGACGAGCGATAAAATCGGCCAATCGCTCATTAATGCGCCCCCCCGCTGAACATGTAATAGGTGGTGATCGCGGAAAGCCCGATCAGCATCGCAAACGCGTAATGATATACATAGCCGCTCTGCATTTGCGCGGCGCGCCGCGTCAGCGCCTGCACACCGGCGGCGATGCCGTCCGGCCCGAAGCGGTCAATCACCCCGCCATCCCCGCGCAGCCACAGGAACCGGCCTATGGCCATGGCGGGGCGCACGAAGATGAGATCATACAGCTCGTCAAAATACCATTTGTTGAGCAGGAACTGATAGAGGGGATAATGTGTTTTGGCCAGTTGCCGTGGCGCGTCCGGATTGCGGATATACATATACCAGGCCAGCGCCAGCCCCGCGAAACCCACCACGACCGGCGATAGTTTCACCCATTCCGGGACGTGATGCATGGCTTCGAGAACATGCCTGTCCGGCAGGACAAACAGCGCCTTGCCCCAGAATTCACCCGAAGCTTCGCCAATGAAAGACCCTGCAAAGGCCATGCCCGCGAACAGCGCGCCCGCCGCCAGCAGCACGAGAGGTATAAGCATGACAAGGGGCGATTCATGCACATGGTCCAGCGTATGATGATCAGCGCGCGACGGGCCGTGGAACGTCATGAAAATCAGACGCCAGGAATAAAATGCGGTCAGCGTCGCCGCCACCACGCCCATCGTGAAACCATATTGGCCAACCGATGTGCCCGCCGCATAGGCCGCCTCGATCACCGCATCCTTGGAGAAATAACCGGCCGTCAGCGGAAAGCCGGTCAGGGCGAGCGTGCCGATCAGCATTAAAATCCAGGTGGCGGGAATGAGCCTGTAGATACCGCCCATCTTGCGCATGTCCTGCTCGTCCGACATGGCGTGAATGACCGAGCCAGCGCCCAGGAACAGCAGCGCCTTGAAGAAGGCGTGCGTGAACAGATGGAAAATCGCCACATTATAGGCCGAGACACCGGCCGCAAAAAACATATAACCCAGTTGCGAACAGGTGGAATAGGCGATGACCCGCTTGATGTCGTTCTGCACCAGCCCGATGGTCGCGGCAAAAAATGCCGTGGTGGCGCCAATCACGGTCACGAATGCCAGCGCATCCGGCGCATATTCAAACAGCGGTGAACAGCGCGCCACCAGAAACACACCGGCGGTCACCATGGTCGCGGCATGGATCAGCGCCGAGACGGGCGTAGGGCCTTCCATCGCGTCGGGCAACCAGGTGTGCAACAGAAACTGCGCCGATTTTCCCATGGCGCCCACGAACAGAAGCAGGCAGATGGTGGTCAGAATATCCGGCTGCCAATTCAGAAAATGGAAGGTCTTGCCCGCCATTTCCGGCGCCCGGGCGAACACGTCATCAAACGACAGCGTGCCGAACACCATGAAAATCGCCATGATGCCGATGGCGAAGCCAAAATCCCCGACCCGGTTGACGACAAATGCCTTGATCGCGGCGGCATTGGCCGAGGGGCGTTTGTACCAGAAACCGATCAGAAGATAGGAGGCGAGGCCGACACCTTCCCAGCCAAAATAGATCTGCAGAAAATTATCCGCCGTCACCAGCATCAGCATGGCGAACGTAAACAGCGACAGATAGGCCATGAAACGCGGCTTGTGCGGATCATGCCCCATATAGCCGACGGAATAGATGTGCACCAGCGAGCTGACCCCGTTCACCACCACCAGCATGACAGCCGTCAGCGTGTCGATGCGCAACCGCCAGTCCACCTGGAAGGCGCCTGAATCTATCCAGCGCAAAACCTGCACGGTCTGCACCTGATGCAGAAATCCGACCTGATAGAGCGCCGCCATGGACAACAGCGTCGAAATCACCAGCGCGCCGCAGGTAATAATCTGCGAACCGCGATCGCCGATACGGCGGCCAAACAGGCCCGCGAGAAGCGCACCGATCAGGGGAAGAAAAACAATCGCGCTATACATTCCTGCCCGCCCTAACCCTTCATCAGGTTGATGTCTTCAACCGCTATGGAACCGCGATTGCGGAAATACACGACCAGAATGGCCAGGCCGATCGCGGCTTCGCCTGCCGCGACCGTCAGCACCAGCATCGCGAAAACCTGTCCCGACAGATCGTGGAGAAATGACGAAAACGCCACCAGATTTATATTCACCGATAGCAGAATAAGCTCCACCGACATCAGAATGATGATGATGTTCTTGCGGTTGACGAAAATACCCAGCACCCCGATGGCCAGCAGAATGGCCGCCAGCGTGAGATAGTGTGAAAGGCCTATTTCCATGCTGCTACAGCCCCTGTCCTGGCTTGACGTCTTTCAGTTCCATGCCCAGTGCGGGCGTGCGCGCCACCTGCTGGGAAATATTCTGCCGCTTAACGCCTTCACGGGTGCGCAAGGTCAGTACAATGGCCCCGATCATCGCCACCAGCAGCACCAGCCCCGCCGTCTGAAACAGATAGACATAATCCGTATACAGGATACGGCCCAGCGCTTCGGTATTGGTCACATCCGCCATGGGCGGCGTCGGCGAGGTAGCCATGCCCGCTGGAATCGCGATGGCGCTGTTGGCCCCAAGCACCAGCACCAGTTCCAGCGCAAGAACGAAGCCAATGGCACCGCCCATCGGCAGATAATTCAGAAAGCCCTGCCGCAGTTCCACAAAATCTATATCCAGCATCATGACGACGAACAGGAACAGCACCGCGACCGCGCCCACATAGACAATGACCAGAATCATGGCCAGAAATTCTGCGCCCAGCAGGATGAACAGGCCGGCAGCGTTGAAGAAGGTTAGGATCAGGAACAGCACGGAATGTACCGGATTGCGCACGGTAATCACCAGAAATGCCGCCGCACTCGTCACTGCCGCGAACAGGTAAAACGCCAGCGCCTGAATGATCATTCCCTGCTTCCCCTCATACTTCCCGCTCCCGCGCGTCTGCCCCTGTTAACGGTAAGGCGCATCCATCTCGATGTTTCTGGATATTTCATACTCCCAGCGGTCACCATTGGCGAGCAGCCGTTCCTTGTCGTAAAAAAGCTCTTCGCGCGTTTCCACCGCAAATTCAAAGTTCGGCCCTTCCACAATCGCATCCACCGGACAGGCCTCCTGGCAAAAGCCGCAATAGATGCATTTCGTCATATCGATGTCATAGCGCACGGTGCGGCGGCTGCCATCATCCTGCCGCGGCCCGGCTTCGATGGTGATGGCCTGGGCCGGGCAGATGGCCTCGCACAGCTTGCAGGCGATGCAGCGCTCTTCGCCATTGGGATAGCGGCGCAGCGCATGCTCCCCGCGAAAGCGCGGCGACAGCGCGCCCTTCTCATACGGATAATTCAGGGTCGCCTTGGGCTTGAAAAAATATTTCAGCGCCAGCAGAAAGCTGGAGACAAACTCCGTCAGAAACAGGGAGCGGACGCCGCGGTCTAGAAATGCCATCTGTTTGATCCATTCATGACGCCGAATTCCCTTAAGGCGCGAGGTCGAAGGTAACCAGCACGCCGGCTGTCACCACCACCCACGCCAGCGAGATCGGCAAAAACACTTTCCAGCCCAGCCGCATCAGCTGATCATAGCGGTAACGCGGCACAAACGCCTTCACCATCGCGAAGTAAAAGAAGATGAGCAGCATCTTCAGCACGAACCACACGATTTCCGGCACCCAGGTGAACGGCGCGACATTAAAAGGCGGCAGCCAGCCGCCCAGAAACAGGATGGTGGCCATGGCGCACATCAGGACGATGTTCAGATATTCACCCAGCATCAGCAGCAGATAGGGCACCGAGGAATATTCGGTCATATAACCTGCCACCAGTTCGGACTCCGCCTCCGCCAGATCAAAAGGCGGGCGGTTGGTTTCGGCCAGCGCCAGAATGAGGAAAATCACGAACATCGGGAACAGCGGAATAAAGAACCACACGGTTTTTTGCGCCCGCACAATGTCGCTGAGATTGAGCGAGCCTGCCAGCAACAGCACCGTGACGATGACAAAGCCGATGGATACTTCGTAGGACACCATCTGCGCAGCAGACCGCAGCGCGCCGAGAAACGGATATTTCGAGTTCGACGCCCAGCCCGCCATGATGATCCCGTACACGCCCAGCGAAGAAATCGCAAAAATATACAGCATGCCGACATTGATATCGGAGATCACCCAGCCATCGGCGAACGGAATGACCGCCCAGGCGATGAACGCCAGCACCACGGTGACCACCGGGGCCAGCAGAAACACCCCCTTGTTGGCGGCGTCGGGGATGATGATTTCCTTCAGGATGAATTTTATGAAATCGGCAAACGACTGCAACAGCCCAAACGGCCCGACGACGTTGGGGCCGCGGCGCAACATCACCGCCGCCCAGATCTTGCGGTCCGCCAGCAGCAGAAAGGCGATGGAAATCAGCACGCCCATCAGCACAAGCATGATCTGCCCGACCATGACCAGTAAGGGCCAGCCATAGCCAGCCCAGAGGGAGGCCCAGTCAACCATGCGCACCTGCCGCCTGTTTCGCCGACCGCGCCGCCAAGAGCAGCATCCGGTTAGCGGATCGACTCTGGCGATTCCGGCTAACCGGATAAAGCTGCTCTGTCAGTATTAAATCTGGCGCAATTTTATTCATTGAGCTTGATCCTTCTGGTTCAAGCTCAATGAATGTCGCGCCGCTAACGCACTGCATTCCGCCATGATGCTGGAGGCGCGCGCGATTGGATTGGTCAGATAGAAATCCCGGATGGCGGATACAAAGGCGGCGTCGCCCATGCTGCCCGCCGCCGCCGGCGCGCCCGGGGTGGCGGCCTGAACGGCCCCCACATGACGGAAGTGCGGCGCAGCCTCAATCATGCGTGCGCGCAGCGCAGCAAGACTGTCATAGGGCAGCTTGTGCCCGGCCGATTCCGAGAGCGCGCGTAATATCGTCCAGTCTTCCCGCGCCTCGCCGGGCGGGAACCCGGCGCGCGCGCCGATCTGCACCCGGCCTTCGCTGTTTACATAAGTGCCGCTTTTTTCCGTATAGGCCGCCCCCGGCAGCACCAGGTCCGCGCGATGCGCGCCGGCATCGCCGTGATGCCCCTGATAGATGACAAAAGCCTTGCCGGTCTGGCTCAGGTCCAGCTCGTCCGCCCCCAGCAGATAGACCAGGCTGATCGCCCCACTTTTCGCCCCTTCAAGCATACCCGCCACATCCAGCCCGCCAGCCCCCGGCAGCAAGCCAAGGTCTAGTCCGGCCACCCGCGCGGCGGCGTTGTGCAGCATATTAAAGCCGTTCCATTCGGTGCTGATCGCGCCCACATTCCGCGCCAGCTTTTTGGCCGCCGCCAGAATCGCCGCGCCATCGGCCCGCGCCAACGCGCCCATGCCCACGATCAGCATCGGCCGTTTGGCCGCCTGCAGCGTGGCAGCGAACGGATGCCGGCCATCCAGCAGGTCCTGCAGGGTGCGCGGCCCCGCTCCCAAATTCTGACACGGGAAATTGACATCCATAGGCGCGCCAATACTGGCGGCGGAAAAATGTCCGGCCCGCGCCCGTTGCACGATACGGGCATTGAGCACCGCTGCTTCCCGGCGCGGATTGCAGCCAATCAGCAGCAGCGCGTCGGCCTGTTCGATCCCGGCAAAGGTTGAGTTGAACAGATAGTCGCCGCGCGACGCCGCGCCCAGTTTTGCGCCATCCTGGCGGCAGTCAAGATGCGGGCTGCCGAGACGGTCCCATAAATCCTTCAGCGCCATCATGGATTCCGCACAGGCGAGGTCACCCGCAATCGCGGCCATGGCGGCGGGCGGTGCCGCCTTGATTTTTTGCGCCGCCAGAGAAAGCGCCTGGGCCCAGCTGGCGGGCCGCAATTTGCCGCCTTCCCGAATATAGGGCGTATCCAGACGCTGGCGTTTCAGCCCGTCCCAGATGAAGCGCGTCTTGTCGGAAATCCATTCTTCGTTCACATCGTCATTGGTGACGGGAAGGATGCGCATCACCTCGGCCCCGCGTGCATCGACACGGATATTGGAGCCGACGGCGTCCATGACATCGATGCTTTCGGTCTTGGTGAGTTCCCAGGGCCGCGCTGAAAAGGCATAAGGCTTCGAGGTCAGCGCCCCCACCGGGCAGAGGTCAATCACATTGCCCGACAGTTCCGAAAGCACCGCCTGTTCCAGATAGGTGGTGATTTCCATATCTTCGCCGCGCCCCGTCGCGCCCAGTTCGGACACGCCGGCAATTTCCGTAGTAAAGCGCACGCAGCGCGTACAGTGAATGCAGCGGGTCATCACCGTCTTGATCAGCGGCCCCATATTCTTGTCTTCGACGGCGCGCTTGTTTTCGAAATAGCGCGACCCGGAAACCCCGTAGCCCATGGCCTGATCCTGCAGGTCGCACTCGCCGCCCTGATCGCAGATCGGGCAGTCCAGCGGATGATTGGCCAGCAGAAACTCCATCACCCCTTCGCGCGCCTTGCGCACCATCGGCGTGTCGGTATGCACCACCATTTTATCGGCGGCTGGCATCGCGCAGCTCGCCACCGGCTTGGGCGGGCCGCCCTCCACCTCGATCAGGCACATGCGGCAATTACCAGCGATCGAAAGCCGCTCATGATAGCAGAAGCGCGGGATTTCCTTGCCGGCCGCCTCGCAGGCCTGCAGCAGGCTGGTGCCCGGCTCAACCTCAATTTCTATTCCGTCAATGGTGAGTTTGGGCATGTCTACTCCGCCGCGATCCTGCCGGTGCGCCCGACCCGGTTGTTCAATATCCGCTCTTCCAGCATGGGCCGGAAATGCCGGATCAGGCCCTGGATCGGCCACGCCGCCGCATCCCCAAGAGCGCAGATCGTATGCCCTTCAATCCGTGTGCTGACGTCCAGCAGCATGTCGATTTCCGCGACCTCCGCATCGCCTGTCACCAGACGCTCCATCACCCGCCACATCCAGCCCGTACCCTCGCGGCAGGGGGTGCACTGGCCGCAGCTTTCATGCTTGTAGAACGCCGAAAGCCGCGCAATCGCCTTGATCAGGTCGGTCGATTTATCCATCACAATCACCGCTGCCGTGCCCAGGCCCGAGCGCACGTCCTTTAACGCGTCAAAATCCATCAGCACCGTGTCGCAGATGGATTTGGGGATCATCGGCACGCTCGCGCCGCCTGGAATGACCGCCAGCAGATTGTCCCATCCGCCGCGCACGCCGCCCGCATGTTTCTCGATCAGCTCGCGCATGGGAATACTCATGGCCTCTTCCACGTTGCACGGATTATTCACATGCCCGGAAATGCAGAAAACCTTGGTGCCGGAATTATTTGGCCGCCCGAAGCCCATGAACCAGGCCGCGCCGCGCCGTAAAATGGCGGGCGCAACCGCGATGCTCTCCACATTGTTGACGGTGGACGGGCAGCCATACAGGCCCATATTGGCCGGGAAGGGCGGCTTCAGCCGCGGCTGGCCCTTTTTGCCTTCCAGGCTTTCCAGCAGCGCGGTTTCCTCGCCGCAGATATAGGCCCCGGCGCCATGATGCACATAGACATCGAACTTCCAGCCGGAACCGCAGGCATTGTCACCCAGCAGCCCCGCTTCATAGGCCTGATCGACCGCCGCCTGCAGCCGCTTGCGTTCAAAAATAAATTCACCGCGCACATAGATATAGGCCACATGCGCGCCCATGGCGAAGCCCGCGACCAGACAGCCCTCGACCAGCTTGTGCGGATCATTGCGCAAAATCTCGCGGTCCTTGCAGGTGCCGGGTTCCGATTCATCGGCATTGACGACCAGATAATGCGGGCGGCCATCCGATGTCTTGGGCATGAACGACCATTTAAGGCCGGTCGAAAACCCGGCGCCCCCGCGCCCGCGCAGGCCGGACGCCTTGACCTCGTCGACAATCCAGTCGCGGCCCTTTTCCAGCAGGGCCTTTGTATTGTCCCAGTCACCCCGGCGGCGCGCGCCGGGCAGCGCCCAATCGTCAAAGCCGTACAGATTGGTGAAGATGCGGTCCTTGTCCTGCAGCATCAGCGCTCTCCCCCCGCCACACTGGTCAGCGTGGTCAACCCGGCTGCAGGTTCTGAACTGCGGCGGCCCGTCTGTGAACCAATTTTAGGCTGTTCCCCGCGCGCAAGCTGATCCAGTAGCGCGCCGGTTTTTGCGGCATCCAGATCTTCGTAATAGTCCTCATTCACCTGAATGACGGGCGCATTGCAGCAGCCGCCAAGACATTCCACCTCAATCCAGGAGAATAAACCGTCTTTGGTCACCTGCCGCTGCTCAACCCCCAGCCGGTTTTTGACGACGGCCGTCACCTCGTCCGATCCACGCAGCCAGCAGGGCGTCGTCTTGCAGACCTGCAGCAGATATTTGCCGCGCGGGGCCAGATTGAACATGGTGTAAAAGGTGGCGACCTCCAGCACGCGGATATAGGGCATGGCCAGCATGTCGCCGACAACACGGATCATGGGTTCCGTCACCCAGCCGCCATTCTGTTCCTGGCCGCGCCATAACAAGGCGATGACCGCGCTGGCCTGACGGCCTTCGGGATATTTTTTGATTTCCTTCGCGCACCAGTCGAGATTTTCTGGCGAAAACGCAAAACTTGCGGGCTGATCCGCACATAACCGCCGCACTGACATCAGTAATCCTCTAGGGTATTTGATATACGTTCAAATCGCCAGCCAACTCCCGGGATGGCGTGTGCAATTAGAAAAATAGACACACTCACACCTAATCGGACCGCAATTCCAGCGATCCAGCCCAACATATTACTCTGGACTTTTTCTGAGACGCGACCCCCGGCCCAAATAGCAGTAATGAGACCCAATCCCCCAAAGCTGTACATTATCAAAGCTACAAGCGATTCAAAGAAGGCACTGATCGGGTGCCTATCTCCCCAAGACATTATGATGGCAAAAAAGCACGTTTCCGCCAGGACCCAGATGGCAATCAATTTCCCAAACGGTGATTGCCACCACTCGCGGATTTGCTTCGACACATCACTCACCGGTCCACCTCCCCAAACACAATATCGAGCGATCCAAGAATGGCCGAAGCGTCCGCCAGCATATGCCCCGTACACAGATAATCCATGGCCTGCAGATGCGCAAAACCCGGCGCGCGCAGCTTGCAGCGATAGGGCTTGTTGGAGCCATCAGCGATCAGATAAACGCCAAACTCGCCTTTGGGCGCCTCGACGGCGGCATACACTTCGCCTGCCGGGACATGATAGCCTTCGGTATACAGCTTGAAGTGATGGATCAGCGCTTCCATTGAACGCTTCATCTCGCCGCGGCTGGGAGGCGTCACCTTGCCGTCATTCACCGAAACCGGCCCGGCGGGCATTTTCTCCAGGCACTGCATCATGATTCTCGTGCTCTGGCGCATTTCCTCGACCCGGCACAGATAGCGGTCGTAACAGTCGCCGTTCTTGCCGATGGGAATCTGAAACTCCAGATCGTTGTAACATTCGTAGGGCTGGGCGCGGCGCAAATCCCAGGCCGCGCCGCTGCCGCGCAGCATCACGCCGCTAAAGCCCCAGTCGAGCGCGTCCTGCAGGCTGACGACGCCGATATTGACATTGCGTTGCTTGAAAATCCGGTTATCCGTCAGCAGGCCTTCAATGTCGTCAAGGACCTTTGGAAACTGTTCGCAGAAAGCATAAATATCCTCGGCCAGCCCGGCGGGCATGTCCTGATGCACGCCGCCCGGGCGGAAATAGGCGGCATGCATGCGCGAACCCGACACCCGTTCATAAAAGACCATCAGTTTTTCGCGCTCTTCAAATCCCCACAGCGGCGGCGTCAGCGCGCCCACATCCATGGCCTGTGTGGTGACATTCAGCAGATGATTGAGCAGGCGGCCGATTTCGCAGTACAGCACACGGATATATTGCGCGCGGATCGGGATATCCAATCCGAGCAGGCGTTCCACCGCCAGCGCATAGGCGTGTTCCTGATTCATCGGGGCGACATAGTCCAGCCGGTCGAAATAGGGCACCGCCTGCAGATAGGTCTTATGTTCGATCAGTTTTTCCGTGCCGCGATGCAGCAGGCCGATATGCGGATCGACACGCGTGACGATTTCGCCATCCATTTCCAGAATCATGCGCAGCACGCCATGCGCCGCCGGATGCTGCGGGCCGAAATTCAGATGGAATTTGCGATTGTCCGGATCGAAGGGTTCAGTCACGGTTTGGGCCCTGTGCTGGCGGCAATGGGTGTGGCCTTTTCATCTCCTGGAAGCGGATATTCCCCGCCCTCCCAGGGGCTGACAAAATCAAACGCGCGGAACTCCTGCGTCAGTTGCACGGGCTCGTTGACCACGCGTTTGCGTTCATCGTCATAGCGCACCTGAACAAAACCTGTAAGGGGAAAATCCTTGCGCAGCGGATGACCTTCAAATCCATAATCGGTGAGCAGCCTGCGCAGATCAGGATGTCCGGTAAAGGCGATGCCGAACATGTCGAACACTTCACGTTCATACCAATTGGCGTTAGGGAACAGCGCAATTGCGCTGGGCGCCGCCACATCTTCCGCAATCGGCGTCTTGATCCGGACGCGCTGGTTCTGATGCACGCTGAGCAGGTGATAGATAAGGTCAAAACGCGCCGGACGGCCCGGATAATCCGCCGCCGTGATGTCCATCAGCTGGCTGAAACGGCAATTGGGGTCCTGCCTCAGATAGCCCAGCAGCGCCAGCAGATGCGCGGCGCCGGTATGCACTGTCAATTCGCCATGTGCGATTTCAATGGCGCTGACAGCCTGCGGCAGCGCGCCTTCGATCTGCTCCCCCAACTCACGCAGTGCTGTAATATCCATATTTCCGGCCTGACCCATTACTGTTCCAGCAAATGTTCCGGCCCGCACCGGAGGTCATCTGCGGCTAAAACTTTGTTGATCTAGCGGGCGATGGTTCCCTCGCGGCGGATTTTACGCTGCAGTTGCATAATGCCGTACATCAGCGCCTCGGCCGAGGGCGGGCATCCCGGCACATAGATGTCCACCGGCACGATGCGGTCGCAGCCGCGCACCACCGAATAGGAATAATGATAATAGCCCCCGCCATTGGCGCAACTGCCCATCGAGATAACATAGCGCGGCTCCGGCATCTGGTCATAGACCTTGCGGAGCGCAGGCGCCATCTTGTTGGTCAGCGTACCGGCGACGATCATCACGTCGGACTGGCGCGGGCTGGCGCGCGGCGCAAAGCCAAAGCGTTCCATATCATAGCGCGGCATCGCGGCCTGCATCATCTCGACCCCGCAGCAGGCCAGGCCAAAGGTCATCCACATCAGCGAGCCCGTGCGCGCCCAGGTAATCACATCATCCAGGCTGGTCAGAATAAAACCCTTGTCTGAAAGCTCGTCCGACAGGGCCGCAAAACCTGCGCCCGGCGCCACGGGATCCGGTGTCATTCCCATTCCAGCGCGCCTTTTTTCCATTCATAGGCAAAACCAATAGTCAGCACCGCCAGGAACACAATCATCGACCAGAAGCCATACAGGCCCACATCCCCAAGCGATATCGCCCAGGGGAACAGAAAGGCCACCTCAAGATCGAAGATGATGAACAGGATCGCGACCAGATAGAACCGCACATCGAACTGCATGCGCGAATCGTCAAAGGCGGGGAAACCGCATTCATAGGCCGACAGTTTCTCGGGATCCGGCCGGTTTTCCGCCACCACAAACGCCACCACGATCAGCGCCACCGACATGACGACCGCAATCCCCGTGAACAGCAGGATTGGCAGATATTCCAGCAAAAACCCCGTCATGAACCCCGCCCCTGCTTTAGCCCTGTGATCTCGCCTTGCGGCAGCGTCATAATGCGGGTTGAATCACCCTTGCAGCGCGCTGGGCGCACTATAATCGCCGGGCCATATAATAGAAAGCACTCAGGAAAGAAAAATTTTACCTGTAGATGACCTCGGGTAGATGACCTCGGGCCATCATTGCCAGCCCCGCGAACGAAGTTTGCGCCCCCGGGCAGGATCCGCTCCGGGAAAGCCCTTATGATCAGAGGATTGCACAAGAGGTACCCTTGGCGCTGTATAATTGCGTCAGTTCCCTGGCCTGCCCCCGGCTGCCAAATTCGATCTAGCATCCCAAATCGTATAACCTTACATCTCCAGAAGGAACGGCGCCAGGCCCGCACCGTCAGGAATGAGAATCATTAGTCTGTTCAGTATGTGATAGGTGTGTTGAAAATGACGCGAGACAAGGAGTGATCGGGCGTGCGTGAGGACAGTCAGGAATTCGCCGCGCGGGTGACCCGCGAGGCGGCGTCGCGTCCGCCGCGCCGGAATGTGGGCGGCCTGCGCCAGTTGCTGCCCTATGTCGGGCGCTACCGCCTGCTGGTGGCGGCGACCCTGATCGCGCTGCTGACCGCGTCCATCTCCACCCTGCTGATCCCCGTTGCTGTGCGCCAGGTCATTGATCTGGGCTTCGGCGCCAATAGCGCGGAACTGGTGCACCGCTATTTTGCCGCCATGCTGGGGGTGGCGGTCGTTCTTGGCCTGGCGACGGCGGCGCGGTTCTATTTCATTTCCTGGCTGGGGGAACGTGTGGTTGCTGATCTGCGCCGCGATGTCTATGGCCATGTACTGAACATGAGCCCGGAATTTTTCGAGACCACCCGCACCGGCGAGGTGCTGTCGCGGCTGACCGCCGACACAACGCTGATCCAGACGGTGGTGGGATCCAGCGCCTCGATTGCGCTGCGCAACATTTTCCTGCTGCTGGGCGGCATGGGCATGCTGGTCGTCACCAGCCCGTCCCTGACCGGGCTGGTGCTGGTGTTCGTGCCGGTAGTGGTGGCGCCCATCATTCTGCTGGGACGCCGCGTGCGCAGCCTTTCGCGCGCCTCGCAGGACCGCATTGCCGACGCGAGCGCTCAGGCGGGCGAAGTGCTGGACGATATTACCGTCGTGCAGGCCTTCACCCAGGAAGACACGGAGCGGGAACGCTTTAATGATACCGTCGAGAACGGATTCGATGTCGCCCTGCAGCGCATCAGGGTGCGCGCAATATTGACCGCACTGATCATTGTTCTGGTGTTTGGCGCCATTATCGGCGTGCTGTGGACGGGTGCGCAGGGTGTGCTGGAGGGCAGTATGAGCGGCGGCACACTGGGCCAGTTTGTGCTCTATGCGGTGTTTGTGGCGGGCGCGGTTGGCGCGCTGAGCGAGGTCTGGGGCGACATGCAGCGCGCGGCGGGCGCGACCGAACGGCTGATGGAACTCCGCACGGCAAAGCCGGCCATCGCCCCGCCCCCGAACCCCGTGGCATTGCCGGCCGCTATCCGGGGCAGTGTCAGTTTTGAGGAAGTCCGTTTTCACTACCCGTCGCGGCCGCGGCATTTTGTGCTGGACAGGATTAGTTTCACCATTCAGCCCGGCGAAACCGTCGCCCTGGTCGGGCCCAGCGGAGCTGGCAAGAGCACCCTGCTGCAACTGCTGATGCGCTTTTATGACCCGGCCAGCGGCCGCATCCTTATTGATGGGGTCGATATTACCAAAGCCGATCCCCGTGCCGTGCGCCGGCAGATTGCCATCGTGCCCCAGAATACCATCATTTTTTCCACCAGCGCGCGGGAGAATATCCGCTATGGCCGCCCGGACGCCAGCGATGCGGATGTCAGGGCGGCGGCCAGCGCGGCCCAGGCCACGGAGTTTCTGGAAAAGCTGCCCGAGGGACTGGATACTTTTCTGGGGGAAAAAGGCGTGCGGCTTTCGGGCGGCCAGCGCCAGCGCGTCGCCATCGCGCGGGCTATCCTGCGCAATGCCCCCCTGCTGCTGCTGGATGAGGCCACCAGCGCACTGGACGCGGAAAATGAACGGCTGATACAGACGGCGCTGGACGCCTTGCTAGCCAATCGCACCACGCTGGTGATTGCCCACCGCCTGGCGACCGTACGGCGCGCCGGGCGCATCATCGTTCTGGATGAAGGGCGGATCGTGGCTATGGGCCGCCATGACGAACTGATGGCGCGCGGCGGCCTCTATGCGCGTCTGGCGGAACTTCAGTTTACGGAAAATTCGGGCATCACGGGGGCCGGACTGAAAATAGTGCAATAATGATAAGCCCGTGCCCTCCAACAGGATTTCGACTCACTGACAGAGGCAGGATTTTGAGATGAAAAAGCGCCGGGGAAATATTTTCCGCACCGTTCTGAGCCTCATCATTCTCGTGATTATCGCAGGCGGCGCGGCGTTGTATTATGTGCCGGCCATACAGGATGTGGTGATCGCGCGCGTCATTGACCATTCCCTGACGGTACGGCATGACGAACTGATAAACGATGACGCCCTGCGTGTGGCCATTTGCGGCAGCGGGTCCCCGCTGGCCGACCCTGACCGGCGGCCCGCCTGCAATCTTGTGTTCGCCGCTGGAAAGATTTTCGTAGTTGACGCCGGGGCGGGATCCTTCGCACGGGTTGCCAGATGGCGGGCGCCGCTGGAGCGGATGGAGGCGGTGTTTCTCACGCATTTTCATTCTGATCATATCGGGGATCTGCCCGAAGCGCGGCTGCAAAGCTGGGTCAGTCAGCGCCCTGCTCCGCTGCAGGTATATGGCGGACCCGGAATAGAACGGGTGGTTTCAGGTTTTACCGAAGCCTATGCGCTCGATGATTTTTACCGGATCACGCATCATGGGGCCGATTTTCTCAAACCCGAAAATGGCCCTTTGCAGCCGCGCGAAATCGCTAATCCTGACGGTACACCCCTGACCGGCGCGCAAAGCAAGGTGGTGCTGGAAGAAAATGGGCTGACCGTGACCGCATTCGCGGTCGATCACACCCCGGTCATACCCGCCTATGGCTACCGGTTTGATTACAGGGGCCGTTCGGTGGTGTTTTCCGGCGACACCCGCACGTCAGAGGGGCTAACGCTGCATGCAAAAGGGGCGGATGTCCTGCTGCACGAAGCGATGGACAAAAACATTGTCGGGCTGATGGGGGCCGCCGCCATGCGCGCGCAAATTCCGGTCGCGCAAAAAATCATGCATGACATACCGGACTATCACGCCTCCCCGCGGGACGCCGCTGAAACCGCGAAGGAAGCAGGTGTCGCGCAGCTTGTCCTGACGCATCTGATCCCGGCTTTGCCAGGCTGGCTGGGGAACCGGATTTTTCTGCGCGGCACGGATGTTGGCGGCGTTGAAACCCGGATAGCCTATGATGGCATGCTGATCGAATTGCCCGCCGGTTCAAAGGCCGTCACATATAGCAGTCTGGGCCGGTGAACGGCATCAGGCGTCATCGGCCCCCGTGCCGCGTGTTTGCCAGATCGCCCCGATAAAGGCGCCCTTGCTGCGCGGCAAGAAAACCAGCACCAGCACCACCACAAGCGTGGACCAGAAGCTGGAGGCCGCCCACTCCGGCCAGTCGGTGTGCCGCTCAACTACCAACAGCAGCGGCACGACCATATGGCCGACGATCAGAATGGTCAGCCATGCCGGCCCGTCATCGGCGCGTATATGGCCGAAGGCTTCGCTGCAACACGCACACTGCTCGATGGGTTTCAGAAAAGCGCGAAACAATTTGCCCTTGCCGCAATTGGGGCAACGCCCGGCGAAGCCGCGCGCCGTGGCCCTGACAAATGACAGGCGATTGTTTTGCTGCAACATAACTCTCTAAAACCATAACTCTCTAAAACATTGTAACGGCGCGCTCGCCACGCAGCTTCAGCGCGCCAGCGGATTCGTAATTCGCCTGGCTGACCATCCGGTGCTGGGTGGCCACATGAATATCCCGAAAGCAGCGCTGCAGCGGATGGCTGCGATGGATGGAGCTGCCGCCGCCGGCCGTGTACAGACTGTCCACTACTTGCGCACAGGCCTCGGTCGCATAAGCCGCCGCCAGACGCAGGCGCCTGCGGTCTTCCAGGGTGGCTTCCTCGCCACGGGCGATGCGTTCCCATACCTCACTGATGGTTCCATAAACGGTGTTGCGCGCGGCATGATACAGTGCTTCGGCCCTGCCGTAATTTGCCTGTGCAACTGGCTGTTTGGCCAGTGTGTCGCGCTGCCATGTGGGCGTTTTGCCCTGCGCAAGTGCTGCGAAACTTTCCAGCGCATGGCGCGCGATGCCCAGCGGCACTGCCGCCACTGCCGAGGCAAAGATTCCAAAGAACGGAAAACGGTAGAGCGTTTCATCCACGCAGGGCTTTTGCGCACCGAGAACGATCCAGCGGCCTTCCGGCACAAAGGCGTCCAGCACTTCAAAATCACCGCTGCCGGTTCCGATCAGGCCGGAAGGGTCCCAGTTCTCGATCAGCCGGACCTGCTCACGCTCGAAAAACATGATGTGCACACGCGGCTCGCCGGTTGGCAGCAGAGGCGTCTTGCCATCTTCCGGAATATAGCACCCGCCGGTGATCCAGTCGCAATTCTGCGCGCCTGATCCCCATGACCAACGCCCGCTGACCCGTACACCGCCATCAACGATCTCGGCGCGCCCGGCCGGCGGGGTTGAGCCGCCAGTCAAAAATCCGTGCTCCCTGCCGTATATTCTGCGTCCCCATTCGGCGGGCAACAGGCCAGAGACGACGGCGGTGGTGACATAAATCATGGCGCACCAGCCGACGGCGCCATCCGCCGCCGAGATTTCCTCAATCGCGCGGACGATCTGCGCGGCGCTGCGTCCGCCTCCGCCATAGGACGCCGGAACGGACATATGGGGAAGGCCGGTCGTCTTCAGCTTTTCCGCGAGATCTGCGGGCAGGCGGTGCGCCACCTCAACCTCCAGCGCACGCGAGAATATCTCCGGGCAGAGCAGTTGCGCGCGCGTCAGTTCAGGAGAGCCATAAGGATCAGTCAGGCTCATGCGTAGGGCTTTCCCCACTTGTCATTGTAGAAAAGCTCACTCACCGGCTTGCGGCTGATCGGTCCATGCCCCTGTCCGACCGGATAACCAAGCGGGATCATGGCGGCAGTCCCCCATTCGGCAGGTATATCCAGCAGGCGCTTGATTTCCGGTTCGTCCGCGCACAGCAGAGTGGTCAAAACGCAGCCCAGCCCCTCTGCACGGGCGGCCAGCAGAAGATTCTCCACCGCCGGATAGACGGACCCGCCGCCCACCACGGACACGCGGTCCTGCTTGGCGTCGGTCACGGCCATGAGGGCGGGATTGAAACAGACCACCACCAAGACCGGCGCCTCGTGCATATGGGCGGCCAGGTAATCCCCCGCCGCCAGGGTGCGCTTGTGTTTTTCGACCTCAGCGCCGGGCAGTTTGGGGAACGCCTTGGCGTAGTTGACGGCATAGGGCGCCCATTGCGCGGTATACAACTCACCCATGCGTCTTTTTGCGGCAGCATCGCGCACCGCAATCATCCGCCATGGTTGCCGGTTGCCGCCATTAGGGGCCCAGGTCGCCGCCTCGAATATGCGCTTCAGCATATCCTCGGGTATCGGGTCGGGGCGGAGTTTGCGGACAGCACGCAAGGTGCGCATCGCGTCGTAAATCTTCATGTCTGTCATGATCACCTCTCTTACATACATATCCGGGACACGGCCCCAGGTCTTATCACCCTGAATTCTAAAGCGATACCTGGATTTAGCCAGCCGTTTTTTCCAAATTTAAACGGGCGTTAACCTGACTGCTTTATTCAGTGATCATGAGAAATCCGGGGGAAACGGCTGAAAATCTCCATGGGAACATTAGACCTGGTGCATAGTTATATATACAAAATGGGCATCGTAAGGAAACTCGGCTTCACCCTGAGTGCTTATGCGTTGTTTTCGATTATCAGCATTGCTGTTATCTACGGCATGCTGCAGAAATTTAATACTGGTTTGAGCAGCATTCTCGAAGTCGGCAAACCGATGGATGCCGCCGCCTACAAGATGGAAGGCGATATACAGAAAATTGGCCTAACGGTAGACATCTATCTCCAGAAACCGCACCCCAACAGCCGGAAATTGCTTGAAGGCGCCATTGCGGATTTCGAACAAAACCTTGCCGCCTATCTGAAACTAGCTGTCTCGGAAGAACAGTTGGGCCTATCCCGGAATATAAACGGGATATTCTCTGATTATGCCCGGATGGGCCGGGATCTGATTGACCCGAAATCGCTCTACGATGTACGCTGGGAGATTTTTTATTGACGCACTGCAATCACTGGAGGGCCTGACCAGGCGGATTACCCCGCCCACAGGACAGCCCGTCACCGGAACACTTAAAAACCAGCTAAGGCAAATGAAGCTACTAAGCTTTTTGCACGATAAATGCGCAAATGTCATCGCTATGCTGAATAATCTGGAAGAAAACCCGGAGGGTGCGGCGGAAAAATTCCAACAGGAAATTGCCGGGATCAACCGGCTGATATCCGAATACTCAAAAAACTTGCCTATGGGTACTGAGGAATTCCGGCTGAATCTGATTGCAGAACAGTTTTCACGGACCTCGGAGATGGCGCACCGGATAGTGGAGACAAGAGCCAGGCTGGACAAAGATTTCCTTGCTTTTGTTGAATCTAAGGATCGGCTGAATGGCATCTTGATTGATCAGCTTCAACTGCTGTCTTCCATTGCCCAGAACCAAATCTACGAAGATCTGAAACGCGAAATAACACAGGGCCGCCGTCTGCTGATCCTGTGGGCGCCGGTCATGCTGCTGCTGGCTGGCGGCTTCCTTCTTCTGGTTTCACGCATCGTGGTGCGTCCGGTCCGCCTGCTCACCCTTGCTGCCGACAGTATCCGCGAGGGTGAGTTTACGTATCGCGTCCCGGAGATGCAGCAGGACGAGCTAGGGCGTCTTTCCAGAGCCTTCAACGTTATGGCGGAGCGTCTGCAAACTGCCTATGAATCCTTGAAACAGACTAATACCGAACTGGATGCAAGGGTGGAGGAACGGACGAATGCGCGGGCCGAGGCCAGTGAAAATCTGCACGGCGAACTGGTGCTGCATCAAAAGACTGAAATAGAATTGCGCGAAGCCATTCTGACGGCAACCGCGGCCAATCAGGCAAAAAACTTATTCCTTGGCAATGTAAGCCACGAGTTGCGGACGCCACTGAACGCCATTATCGGTTTTTCCGACATCATCAAGGAAGAAATGTTCGGCCCGGTTCAAAACCTTCAATATCTCGATTACGCCAAAGACATCCATCACAGTGGCACGCATCTTCTGAACCTGATCAATGAACTGCTGGATATTTCGCGCATCGAGGCGGGCGAGATGAAACTGAGCGAGGATGCGTTTGACCTTGCCGGCTGTGCGGAAGAAATCGTCCACATGCTTGAACGGAGCGCGGCCATCAGGGGCGTTACCTTATTATGTGAAATTGCCGATGGATTACCGCTCCTGTATGGCGACGAAACGCGGGTGAAACAGATCTTCATCAATCTCGCCAGTAACGCCATCAAATTCACCCCCCCAGATGGAGCGGTCACGGTTTCGGTTGAAAAATCACCCGGCGGCGGCCTGCAGCTAAAAGTTACCGATACCGGCATCGGCATCGCGCCAGATGACATCAAAAAGGTTCTCGAGCCGTTCGGACAGATCACCAACGACCTTACCCGCGCCCATGAAGGGGCCGGGCTGGGACTGCCCCTGGCACGGCTTCTGGCCGAACGCCATGACGGCGCGCTCGTGATTGCCAGTGAACCCGGCCGCGGCACCCGTATTACAGTCAGTTTCCCTGCGCAACGGTGCATTGAAACCGCGACGCCGCAGTCGCGGCGGGTTGTATAGCTTTTTTTTACATTTTACCTGTGCCCTGAGACCGTTGCCGCATTGTCACTCGGAATTTGAATTTTGAGATGTCAAGCGCTCTAAACCCTGAAACGCTAGAGTCGTAATCTATTTGTTGCTAGACGTGGTTTAGTTTTCGCTGTTCGGGCCTCCGCGACGGATCTCCCGGCCGGCATATAAAAACCGATAGGAATGAACATGAATATGCGGACATTAGCCATTGCGGCGGTGGGACTCGGTGTTCTGGCCTATGCGCCGGCAGGACTGGCGGGAGCCAAAGGCCCGTTTGTAGGCATCATGGGCGGCGCCAATTTTACTGGCGATCAGGACTTCAGAGGTACAGGAGCGGGCATCAACCGCACTGTCAAGACGGATACAGGCTGGGCGGTGATCCCTTCTGTCGGCTACCGTTATGGAAACGGGATACGCACGGAATTTGAGCTTGGCTACCGCTCAAACGACGTCGATAAACTCACCGGGGTTGGCGGCGCGGCCGGCGCGGGCAAGATGACTGCCAAAAGCGCCATGGTGAACCTGCTGTATGACATGGATACAGGAAGCCGCCTGATGCCTTATGTGGGAGCTGGCCTTGGTATTGCCCGGGTGGATGAAAAGAAAGTCCGCCCGGTTGGGGCCGCAACAAGCCGTGTAAATGACGATGATGATGTCTTTGCCTATCAGGGCATCGCGGGGCTTTCCTATTGGGTAAATGAATCAGTCGAACTGGCGGCCGAGTATCGTTATTTCGCCACGCAAGACCCGAAATTGCACAATAGCGCCGGTGTTCGTGTCAAATCGGAATATGACAGCCATGCAGCCCTTGTTGGCCTGCGCCTCAATTTTGGCGGTCCCAAGGCTGCCCCCGAACCCGTCGCCGCCGCGGTAGCCGCCCCGCCGCCCGCGCCCGCCGCGGTAGTTGAGCCGCCGGCGTTGCCGCGTTCATTCCTGGTGTTCTTCGATTGGGATCGTTCCGGCATCACCCCAGAGGCCGATTCGATCCTGCGTGACGCTGCCGCCTATGCCAAGACGACAGGCGCGGTGAAGATCGGAGCTACCGGTCATGCGGACCGCTCTGGCCCGGATGGTTATAATATGGCGCTGTCCAAGCGCCGTGCCGACGCAGTAAGGGCGCGGCTGCTAGCCCTGGGCGTACCCGAGAGCGAAATTGGCGTCGCAGCCAAGGGTGAGAGTGATCCGCTGGTGCCGACCGAGGATGGCGTGCGCGAACCGCAAAACCGGCGTGTGGAAATTGTCATGAACTGACAGGGCCACGAACAGCCAATACGGAGCAGCCTCCGGGCAACTGGAGGCTGCTCTTTTTTTTAGAATTATTTCAATTTTTTCTCACTGCGTTACCTGGTTATCGCGCATTATCATTTTATCTGCCTTATTAATGATCCGGATTGGCCCATCCATGTGATTTTCCGTTATTTCAACGCTGTTCCGGCTTTGAGGATTGCGCCTGTCCCGTGCAACGACAATGCCAGAGGCATTTTTCCAAAGCATGTTCTGATATATTTTTCCGTCCGTGACATTCACAACGGCAATGCCAATTTCCGTCGAATCGTAAATCAGGTTATTGCGCACCACACCACCGATATGCTCAGGACTTGCCAAACCTTCACCACCATAAACAACACCGATGTGACAGCGGGCGATACGATTATGTTCGATCACCACATTGGCGCTGGAGCTTTTCATTTGAATGCAGGTACCGCGATCGTAATGCGAAAACGGCTCCGAAGATGGCTCGCGAATATCGTGCAAATAATTTCCGGATATAAAAAAGTCATTGCAGAAGTTGCAGTCGATTCCCTGAAAATTTCCCCCTGCGGGATGGTGTGTGTGGAATATCTCGTTATTGGTGATTGCAATACGGTGCGGGCGACTATTGCCAGGATCAGACCCTTTTAATTCAGCATGGCTGTCCATTGGCTGAATTGTGAAATTGTCGTAAATCCGATTTCCATTGACAGTGATGTGATGCGCACCCGTGTCAAAAAAAACGCCATGAAATCCACCCCCCGTAATATCCAACCCTTCCAGCCAGATATACGAGGCGGCGGTAAATTTGACGGTGATATCGGCGCCGCTGGCGGCACTGTCAATTATGACCGCGCCCGGACCGTCGCGCGATGAGACCAGTACAGGGGCGCCGTGTGTGCCCGAGTTCTTGTCGGTGAAACGCAGCCGAACCGCGTATCGTCCGGGCGCGACGATTATGCCATCTCCGGGAAGGGCCGCCTGCACCGCCGCCGTCAACTGCGGAGCGTCGCTTACGAATGTGCTTTTCGCAGCCGCCTCCTCCAAATTGGCGGTGCAGAAACAGACTGCGGATAGTCCCGCCAGCCACAGACGCACGCTTATGACACGCTTATGACACGATTTTGACACGCGCGAGCGGCCGCCGCAGCCCCGGAATATCCATCCGTATTCGGAATATTTTTCCCGTGCTGTCCGGCACCGCGCGGTCAGGCCCGGTCACGATGTAAAGATCGCGCCAGTCCGCGCCGCCAAAGCACAGGCTGGTCACCAGCCGGTCCGGCACAGCTATGCGGGCGATTTCCCGGCCGCCCGGATTATAACCAACGACTGCACCGCCGTAAGCCAGCGCAATCCAGATCGCCCCGTCGGAGGCGACAGCCAGACCGTCCGGCGAGCCATCCCCCGTCTTGGCAAAGATGCGTGGCGCGCCGAGATCGCCATTTTTCTCCACATCGTAAATCTTAATGGCGTTCAGCCCGGAATCGGAATGATACAGCAGCCGCCCGTTCAGTGAAAAACCAAGACCGTTGGTCAGGTGCACATCCGTCGCCACCACACGGTGGCTGCCATCAAGCTCAATCAGATGAAGAAATGCAGACTTGGGTTTATCGTCACCGAAGGGGTTCCCGGCCAACGAACCCGCATAAATCCGGCCCGCATCGTCGGTGACCAGATCATTAAACCCAACAATGCCGCTAACCGCATTTTCCGGGATAAGGTTTACTGTCGCCCCTTCGCCCGGCGGCTTGTAGGCAATCGTGCGTCCACTGACGATCATCCCGCCGCTGGCGTGGATGGCAAGGCCCCCCATGCCCTTGCGGTGCGGCACTACAACTGATACCTTTCCGTCCGCGGCCACGCAGTAAGCCCCTCCCTTGGTGACGTCGGTAAAGATCAGACCGCGCGCCGGATCATAAACGGGGCCTTCGATCAGCCCATACCCGCTAGCCAGCAGTTGCAGATTTTCCATGGTGTTTCTTCCCTGTTTTTTTTATAGACTGTCAAATCCTCAGCCATTGACAAGCATTATTTCAAGGAGCCGCACCGATGTCCACCAATTCCCAGCCTGTTTTGCTCACAGAGGTGTCTGGCGGCCTTGCAGTCCTGACCCTGAACAGGCCAGAGGCGATGAACGCGCTGTCGTCTGAACTACGCGTTGAACTGTGCAAGACGCTCGATGCGCTTGCCGCCAATCCCGAGGTCCGCGTGATAATCCTGACGGGCGCCGGGCGCGCCTTCACGGCGGGCCTCGATCTGAAGGAATTGGGCAGGGGCGACGCAAAAATCACCGGCGTGATGGATGGCGGCAAGGTAAACACCAATGTATTAGCGTCCATGGCGTGCTTCCGCGGGCCGAT
This sequence comes from Alphaproteobacteria bacterium, assembly GCA_009693835.1. Classification (GTDB taxonomy): domain Bacteria; phylum Pseudomonadota; class Alphaproteobacteria; order UBA11222; family UBA11222; genus UBA11222. The sequence continues at coordinate 405 of SHWM01000022.1, read as the reverse complement.
CATCGGGGCCATCAATGGCGCCGCCATAACGGGCGGCTTTGAAATTGCGCTGGCCTGCGACGTATTGATCGCCTCCACGGCGGCGCGTTTCGCCGACACCCATGCACGTATCGGCGTGATGCCGGGCTGGGGATTGAGCCAGAAGCTCTCCCGCGCCGTGGGGCTGGCGCGGGCCAAGGAGATTTCATTGACCGGTAATTTTCTGACGGCGGAACAGGCGGAGCGCTGGGGCCTGGTCAACCGCGTGGTGGCGCCAGAAGAATTGATGCCCGCCGCCCGCGCGCTGGCGCAGGACATGATGGGCGCCATTCCTGAATTTCTCACCGCCTATAAGGGCCTGATGGATGAAGGGTATGGCCAGGATCTGAAAACCGCCCTTGAAACGGAGCAGAGGGTGTTCTGGGC
>SHWM01000021.1 GCA_009693835.1 Alphaproteobacteria bacterium | reverse complement strand
GCGGGAAATTCAATTACAACGCTGGTAACGCCAAGAATTAAAAATTGCACCGGCACATTACCGCCCGGGTCGATGAAGGGTGGAAATATGACCAGAAAGCATAACAGGTTTTTTGGATTCGCCAGCTGCACCATGATTCCACCGCTAAAAATCCTGCCATGTGATGTCCGGTCAATCTGTTGTGGGCTGATCTCGATTGAGGGCGCAAATAGCATGCCCGCCCCAATCCAGAGCAAATAGAGTATCCCCACCCATTTGATGACCAGAAACAGATTATGCGACGCCAGGATCAACGCGCCCAGGCCAAGCGCATATAGCGTAAAATAGATAATGTTGCCGGTGATGATCCCCGCATCCGCCGCCAGTGCCGGCCGCATGCCGCGCGCAAAGCCCTGAGAAAAGACATAGATGACAGCGGGACCGGGGGTGAACGCCAGCGCGGTTTCGGTCAGCGCGAACAAAACCCAATTGGTTAAATCCATGGTTTCACTCCGGTACGGCCCCGTGCCAGCGCACAAACAGCAGCATCGTATCGCCATAGATGCGCCGGTCCAACTCGGTATAACCGGGATGACCGGGCTGGGCTTCATCAGCCGCCAGTTCAAGGACCAGAACCGCATCCGGGTTCAGCCAGCCGCCCTCATGCAAGCCCGCCAGTGCAGGCTCGATCAGTCCCGAATGATAGGGCGGATCGAGAAACGCCAAATCAAAAGGGCCACCGCAATTGCCTTCCATCGGGCCAAGATTGGCGGCATCGCGCCGGTACAGTTTGGTGGCCCCCGCCGCCTGCAGGGTTTCGATATTTTCCCGGATGGCGGCGCGGGCCCCGGTGGCGTTGTCGACAAACAGAACCCGGTGCGCGCCACGCGACAGCGCCTCCAGCCCCAGCGCGCCGCTGCCCGCAAACAGATCCAGCACCCGCGCGCCCTTTGGGAGGGGGGTCTCGCGTCCGTCCGTGATGCCATGCGCCAGAATGTTGAACAGGGCTTCGCGGGTGCGCTCGGATGTGGGCCGCGTCTCCCTGCCTGCGGGCGCGATCAGTGCGCGCCCGCGATGCACGCCGCCAATGATCCTCATTTTTTCTTTACGCCGCGTTTTTTCGGCTGTGCCGCCTTGGCCCAGCCGGTTTTGTCCTGAAAAACGCCAAGCTGTTCCATCACCTTGACCGTGGGCAGTTCGTCGACGCCGCCGATCTTCAGATCGCCCAGTTGAAACGGCCCATAGGCGACACGGATCAGCCGGTTCACCTGCATACCCAGATGCAGCAGCACCTTGCGCACTTCGCGGTTCTTGCCTTCGCGCAAGCTAACGCTGAGCCAGCTATTATCGCCCTGTTCGCGTTCCAGTTCCGCCTTGATGGGGCCGTAATGCTGCCCCTCGACTGTGACGCCGCGCATCAGCCGCTCCAGCGCGCCTGGATCGGGTTTGCCGAACACCCGGACCCGATAGCGCCGTGTCAGCGCCGTGGCGGGTAATTCCATCCTGCGCGCCAGTTCCCCGTCATTGGTCAGCAGCAGCAGCCCCTCGGAATTAAAATCCAGACGGCCTATGCTCATGACGCGCGGCAGATCCTTTGGCAGGGCCTCGAATACGGTCGGGCGCCCCTGCGGGTCGCGATTGGTCGTTACCACGCCGCGCGGTTTGTGATAGCGCCACAAGCGGGGCAGGTCGGCCTGTGGAATCGGGATGCCATCCACCCGGATATCCTGCGTGACGCTGACATTAAGGGCAGGCGAAAGCAAAACTTCGCCGTCCACGCTGACCCGGCCCTGGGTAATCAGGGCCTCCGCCTCGCGCCGCGAACACACGCCCGCGCGCGCCAGAATTTTGGCGATCCGGCCTTCGCCCGGCAGTGTTTCAGGTTTTGCTTTCATGGCCACTGTTTAGCAGCATATTCTCGTCCCCATGAGCAATAATTACATGCAACTGGCGTTGCAGGAGGCCGAGGCGGCGGGGGCCATCGGCGAGGTTCCGGTCGGGGCGGTGCTGGTCGATCCGGGCACAGGCGAGGTGCTGGCGGCGTCCGGCAACCGCACCCTGACGGATAATGACCCCACGGCGCATGCGGAAATGCGGGTCATCCGCATGGCGGCGGCGCGCATCGGCAGCCAGCGGCTGGCGGGCCTGGATCTTTATGTGACGCTGGAGCCCTGCGCCATGTGTGCCGCCGCCATCAGTTTTGCCCGTATCCGGCGGCTTTATTATGGCGCGGAGGATGAAAAAGGCGGCGGTGTGCGGCATGGCCCGCGCTTTTTCACACAGCCTACCTGCCATCATGCGCCGGAAATATATGGCGGCATCGGCGCCAGCCGCGCCGAGGGGCTTTTACGTGCTTTCTTCGCGGCAAGGCGCTAAACTGCGGCATCACAATTACACAGAACAGGGGAGAGCAACGTATGGATTTCGAACTTAGCCCGCGCACCAAAGACTTCATGGGAAAACTGCAAAATTTCATGGACAGCCATGTCTATCCGAACGAAGAAGTCTATGACGACCAGATGAAGGCGTTTGGCGCCAACCGCTGGCAGGTGCCCAAAATTCTGGACGAACTGAAAGCCAAAGCCAAGGCGCAAGGCCTGTGGAACCTGTTCCTGCCGGAAAGCGGCCATGGGCCGGGGCTGACCAATCTGGAATATGCGCCGCTCTGCGAAATCATGGGCCGGGTCAGCTGGGCGCCGGAAGTGTTCAACTGTTCCGCTCCGGACACCGGCAATATGGAAGTGTTCGAGCGTTATGGCGCGCCCTGGATGAAGGAAAAATTTCTCAAACCCCTGCTGGCCGGTGAAATCCGTTCGGTGTTCTGTATGACGGAACCCGACGTGGCGTCCTCCGACGCCACCAATATCAGCACACGGATTACACGGGACGGCGATCATTATGTCATTAACGGCACCAAATGGTGGTCCTCGGGCGCCCTTGATCCGCGCGCCAAGGTGTTCATCGTCATGGGCAAGACCAGCACCGATGGTAGCCGCCATTCCCAGCAGTCGCAGATACTGGTGGAGCCGCATCTGCCGGGCGTGAAAATCAAGCGCAACCTGTCTGTGTTCGGCTATGACGACGCGCCGCATGGCCATGCCGAAATCCAGTTTGAAAATGTCCGGGTGCCAGCGGAAAATATTATTCTTGGCGAAGGGCGCGGTTTTGAAATCGCACAGGGCCGCCTGGGACCAGGACGCATCCATCACTGCATGCGCATCATCGGCGTGGCGGAACGGGCGCTGGAAAAAATGTGCGTGCGCCTGCTGTCGCGCGTGGCGTTTGGCAAACCCATCGCCGAACAATCCGTATGGGAACAGCGTATCGGCGAGGCGCGCACCAATATCGAAATGTGCCGCCTGCTGACCATGAAGGCCGCCTGGATGATGGACAAGGTGGGCAACAAGGTCGCGCGCACCGAGATCGCGATGATCAAGGTGGCCGCGCCCAACATGGCGCTGAAGATCATTGATGACGCGTTGCAGGCCTATGGCGCGGCCGGCGTCACCACCGACAGCGGCATGGCCCGCGCCTATGCGGGTGTGCGCACGCTGCGCATTGCCGATGGCCCGGACGAGGTGCACAACCGCACCATCGCGCGGCTGGAACTGGGCAAACATTCGCCCAACCTGGCGGCCAAGCAGGCCGCGCGGTAGCAAAATTTCATCTGCGGCCCGTCTCACAAAGCAAGACGGGCCGCAGATGAGAAGGCTAGTGAGGGATAAAGGGGAGCGTCCCCTTTATCCCTTTTTTTAGTTTTGCTGGGGTTTGTTCTACGATGGAAATTAAATGGCAGGTGAATGCGTCCGATATAACGCGCGTAAAGGATTTAATTAATAAGTGCCAGAACAACGCACTTGTGCGCAATAGGCTGAAACGGAACTGTTCCGCTATCAAGCCTTCCGTGAGCAAGGGCGAATTCTGGCAACAGATGGTGAGCATGCGGCTTACCTCACAGCAAAACTCAAGTCCGGGAAGTCCTGTTGGTCGCCTCGCTCGTGAAGAGCCGTTTCCCCTGAGTTACGACGTTATTCCGAAATCCAAACAAGCCGAGACTTTCATCAATGGTGAGCTTCAAAAATGGGGTGGGATACGCTTTAGGAATGTCATCGCCCAACAACTCTCCCAAAATCTGCTCATTTTGGAGGATGGCGGATGGGAGCGCACGTTGAAGGAGTGCAATCGCTTAACCGTTCTTGTTGATCGCGACATAGAGGTAGAGGTCGCTGATTATATACAAAAAATGTTTCTCGGTTTCGGCCCCAAACAATCTCGCAATCTTCTTCAGGCACTTGGGCTCACGCGCCGTGAAATCCCGATTGATAGTCGAGTGACGGACTGGCTCAACGAATTTGGCTTTCCTGTGCGTCTCAGTGCGGCGGGATTGGCTGATATTAATTACTATAACTTCGTTTCTGATGGCATTCAGGAGTTATGCGCTATGAGCGAAGTTCTTCCATGCATCCTCGATGCGTCAATCTTTTCATTAAAAGACGGAGATGCATGGACTGACAAAAACGTCTACTAGTGCGTGGTGGGTTCAGATTTAATTACCTATCACTTCGTCATCGCGAGCCGCGCGGCGGCGTGGCGATCCAGAGTCCTCCGTGAAAGCATGTGTTTGTGATACTGGATTGCCGCGGCGCGTTGCGCCTCGCAATGACATCAACTGTAGCCGCCCTAAGAAATCAATGTCCCCGCGCCATGTTCGGTGAACAGTTCCAGCAGCACGGCATGCCCGACCCGTCCATCCAGGATTTAACGGGACGTTAACCTTTTACCCCGGTTTCCAGCACGCGAAGGAACCGCTATCATTCTTCCCATGGGTTGATGACGGGGACGCCCACGGCGGTAAAGGGCGCTGTATCCCGGGTCGCCACCGTAAAGCCACGGACGGCGGCGATAGCGGCAATCTGACCGTCCGCTACGGAAATGAGGCGGCCCTCGGCGCGGGCGCGGCATACAAGGGGCGCATAGGCTATGGCGGCCTGTTGGTCGAACGCCAGGATACGCGATCCGAATAGCCTCGCCAGCAGATCGCTTAATGCGTCGCCAAGACCTTCTTTGCGCCTGCCGTCAGGCAGGATTGCAATGCCGGTCAGCAGCTCGGAAAGGCTTGTAGCCGTGAGATACAGCGTTTCCGCGGCCTGCTGATCAAGCCATGTTTGTACGGCCGGGTTGCCGTTGCGCTTCATCGGCTCCGAGACGACATTCGTATCCAGAATGATCATTCGAAGCTTGCGGGCTCAGCCGGCGTCTGATCCCGGGTGACGTTGACATCGAGCTCGCCAAAGCACTGCCCAAATGCGGCAAGTTCCGATCCGATTTTGATGCGTGTCGCGGGACGCACCGCTTCTTCCAGAATTTCCCGGATTTCAGCCTCAGTGCTGCGCCCATTCTGCGCCGCACGCAGCTTAAGCGCACGATGGGTTGCGGCGGGCAAATTGCGCACTGTGACCACAGGCATTTGACTTCTCTCCCTTTAATTTGAAGTCAATGATAGTATAAGTTGATAATTGACATCAACCTGCCCGTTGGCAGGCTCATTCCGTCGCCGACGCTCAGGAAATCAATGTCCCCGCGCCATGTTCGGTGAACAGTTCCAGCAGCACGGCATGTTCCACGCGGCCATCCAGAATGACCACGCCGCCCACGCCCGCCGCCAGCGCCTCCAGGCAGGTCTCCACCTTGGGGATCATGCCGCCCGCGATTGCGCCGCTCTTGATCATGGCGAGCGCGCGTTCCTTGCTCAGATGCGGGATCACGTCGCCATTTTCATCGAGCACGCCGGACACATCCGTCAGCATCAGCAGACGCATCGCGCCCACCGCGCCCGCGATTGCGCCCGCCGCCGTATCGGCATTGATATTATAGGTTTCGCCCGCTTCGCCGATGCCGATGGGGGCGACCACCGGGATCAGGTCCGAGGCGGAAATGGTGTGCAGGACATCCGGGTTGATCGCCACCGGTTCGCCGACAAAGCCCAGTTCCAGCACCCGTTCGATATTGGATTCCGGGTCGCGCGTGGTGCGTTGCAGTTTGCGCGCCTGAATCAGATTGGCGTCCTTGCCCGAGAGGCCGATGGCCTTGCCGCCCGCATTATTGATGGCGGAAACGATCTGCTTGTTGATGGAACCGGCCAGCACCATTTCCACGACCTCCACGGTCTTGGCGTCGGTCACGCGCAACCCGTCGATGAAACTGCTTTTGATGCCCAGCCGGTCCAGCATCTGGCCGATCTGCGGCCCGCCGCCATGCACCACGATGGGTTTCACCCCGACCTGCTTGATCAGCACAATGTCGCGGGCAAAACGCTGCGCGATCTCATCCTCGCCCATGGCGTGGCCGCCATATTTGATCAGCACGGTTTTGCCCGCATAGCGTAGAATATAGGGCAGCGCCTCCGACAGCGTCTGCGCCGCCTGGTGCCAGTCCCGGTGTAATTCTTCACCCTTGCTCATCTGCGTTTCCCATCTTCTCTCGGTTCCGCCATTTCGCCCAGTGCGGCGCGCTGCTCGGCTATCCCGCCGCCGCCGCTTTAATTTTCATAGCTTGCGCCGTCTCAATAATGATACCGGCATTGAACGATGACAATCATCTCGCCAGTGGTTTTGTAAACCAGCCTGTGCTCGCGATCGATGCGCCGGGACCAGTAGCCGGACCAATTGTGCCGCAGGGGTTCGGGATTGCCGAGGCCTTCATGCGGGTTGCGTTGAATGTCTTGTATCAGGGCGCTGATCCGCTTTAGCGTCTGCTTGTCGGTGGCCTGCCAGTAAAGATAGTCCTCCCACCCCCTGGCGGCCCAGCACAGGATCATTCTTCAATCAGATCATGCTGCGTGATATTTCCGGCCTGCGCCTCGGCAATCGCCTGATTCAGCCGTTCTGCGTTTTTGGGGCTGGCCATCAAATAAGCGGTTTCCTCGTACGACTTGAAATCCTCCAGTGACATGACCACTGCCGGTTTGCCATTTTGCCGTGTGATGAGGACCGGCACATGGTCTTCATTCACCTTGTCCAAGGTGCTGGCAAGATGACTGCGGAAAGCCGAGTAGCTGATGGTGTCCATGAATGGCCCTGACAATTGTTTAAGTACGCATTATTGTACAGTACAAATATAGGTACGTAAATAAAAAAGATCAAGGTTCGCTTCTTCTTATCCCGCCTTCACCTCCGCCATTTCACCTAGCGCAGCGCGCAGTTCCGCAATCCCGTCGCCTTTTTCGGACGAGGTGACATGCACTTCGGGATGCGCCGCCACATGGGTGCGTAATAATATCTGTGTGCGCTCCAGGCAATGCGCCAGATCGGCGGCCTTTACCTTATCAGCCTTAGTCAGCACGATCTGATAGGAAACCGCCGCCGCGTCCAGCATTTTCATGACCTCAATGTCAGACTCCTTGACCCCGTGGCGCGCATCAATCAGCACGCAGGCCCGCCGCAGACAAGGCCGCCCGCGCAGATAGCTGTTCACCAGCCGGGTCCAGACTTCCACCTGGGCTTTTGGCACGCGGGCATAGCCATAGCCCGGCAAATCCGCCAGGATCAGCCGCCCCGCCAGATTAAAGAAGTTGATTTCGCGGGTGCGCCCCGGCGTGTTCGATGTGCGCGCCAGCGTCTTGCGGTTGGTCAGGGCGTTGATCAGGCTGGATTTGCCGGCATTGGAACGCCCGGCAAAGGCCACTTCCGGCAGGTCGGCGTCCGGCACCTGGTCGAGGTTAACGACGCCGCGCACAAAATCACATTCGCCTGCGAACAGCACCCGCCCGGCCTCTATGACATCGGCGTCAAATTCCGGCGTCTGCTTTGCCGTGATGACTGGCTCGGTCACCAACGGAAGCTGATCTCCGCGCCTTCGCGCTTCATGATAACCGACTGCTGCAATATCGACAGCAGATTATTGACCGTCCAGTAGATCACCAGCCCGGCCGGGAAGGTGCCCAGCAGAAAGGTGAAAAACACCGGCATCCACATGAAGACTTTTTCCTGCACCGGGTCGGCCGGGGCGGGGTTCAGGCGCTGCTGCATCCACATGCTGACGCCCATCATGATGGGCCATAGACCGATCATCAGGAACCCGGGCGGCGTCCAGGGAATAAGCCCGAGCAGATTGAACAGAGTGGTGGGATCGGGCGCCGCCAGATCGTTGATCCAGCCGAAGAACGGCGAATGGCGCATCTCGATGGTCACGAACAGCACCTTGTAAAGGGAAAAGAAAACCGGAATCTGCACCAGCATCGGCAGGCAGCCCGACAGCGGATTGGCTTTTTCGCGCTTGTACAGGTCCATCATTTCCTGTTGCTGGCGCGCTTTGTCATCGGCAAACTTTTCACGGATTTCCAGCATCAGCGGCTGCAGCTTTTTCATCCTGCTCATGGCCACATAGGATTTGTTGGCCAGAGGAAAGAACGCCGCCTTCACAGATACGGTGAGCAGAATGATGGCGATGCCGAAATTCCCGGTCAGGCCGTAAAACCAGTCAATCACCACAAACAGCGGCTTGGTCAGAAAATAGAACCAGCCCCAGTCGATGGTCCGGTCGAACAGGGTAATCGAATATTTATCCGCATAGGTATCGATCAGGCTGACCTTTTTGGCGCCAGCAAACAGGCGGCTGGTGATTTCGGTGCTTTGGCCGGGCGCGATGGTCACCGCCGAACGCAGATAATCGGTTTGATACCGGTCGCGCGCACCCAGCGGGGTGTACGAAAAGCTTCCGGTGAAATCCGCCTGCTGATCGGGTATGAGCGACACCAGCCAGTATTTATCGGTAATCCCCAGCCATCCCCCCTTGCTGTTGATTTTTGCAGATGGGGCCTTGCGGATTTTTTCATAGGTGATTTCGTTCAGTGTGCCATCCAGCACCCCCAGCATGCCTTCATGCAGGATGTAATAGCCGGAAACCTGTGGCGTGTAATGACGCGACACCAGGCCATAGGGCATCAGGCTGACCGGGGCGGCGCCAGAATTCTCGACCTTCTCGGTGATGGTGAACAGATAATGCGCGTCCACTTCGTAGACACGGGTGAATTTCAGTCCCGCGCCGTTGTCCCAATGCATCGTGACGGGCGCGCCCGGCCGCAAGACCTGTGTGACGTCGCCGCTCCAGAGCGTCTGATTATCGGGCACGGGGACCTTGGCGCCGTCACTGGCAACAAAACCATATTCCGCATAATAGGGTTCCGCCGTTCCGGCGGGCGACAACAGTACGATTTCGGGGCTGTCGGGGGAAACCGTTTCCCGGTAGGTGGCCAGGGTCAGGTCGTCCAGCCGCCCGCCCTGCAGGGAGATCGATCCATGCACCTGTCCATTGACGATATGGATGCGCGGGGCGCGCGCCAGCATGTCCGCACGGCCGACAACCGCCCCTGCCGCTTCTGCAGCGGGAGCAGGTGTTAAATTCGCGGGTGCAGTCCCGGGCTGGGGGATGCCTGAGCTATTCGGCAGGCCTGAGATGGGGTGAGAGGCGGGATCCGGCGTCTGAGGCATGGTTTGCAATTTTGTCTGTTCCGCTTCCATGCGCGGACGGTCGACAAAATAGAACCAGCCGAACAGCACCAGCATCGACAGACTAAAGGCCAGTATCAAGTTGCGATTTTCTTCGGTCATCTGTTCCTGTTCACAGCCTTTTGTTCCTGGTGAATACGCGCCAGCGCCTTTTGCAGATCATCGCACAGCGCCTCAAACGGGCGCGTCTGGGTCGTATCGCGGCCGACCAGAACATAATCAAAACCTGCCCTGCCATATTGCGGCACAAGCCTGCCGGCGGCCGCGCGCAACCGGCGTTTGGTGCGGTTGCGGACAACCGCATTACCGATTTTTCCGGTGGCGGTAAAACCAATGCGGATGGTGTCACGGAAGGGTTCAGGGGACGGGGACGCCTCCTCCTGGCGGCGCCGGGCCTGCAGTATCAAACCGGGCATTGCGGCCTTCGCCCCTTTTGCCACACGCAGGAACTGCGGTCGCTTTTTAAGACGCTCAATTGCCCTGAAAGGATGTGTGGCCATTGGCGATACGGAGATGATATTCACCTTCACGCCGGACAGGCGCGGCTAGGACGAGCTCAGGCCGATAGCTTCTTGCGGCCCTGGGCGCGGCGGCGATTGATCACAAGCCGACCCCCAGTGGTCGACATACGCGAGCGAAAGCCATGACGGCGGGCGCGGACAAGCCGGCTAGGCTGAAAAGTGCGTTTCACGGGAATTCTCCGTCAGATACGTGTGCTGGGCCGGTAGGCAATCGCGCTATACTGGCCGCGCCATTAATTGAGACGGGTTATATAGAAGGCGGACGCAGCAAGTCAATTAAAACGGCGATATGCAAAAATATGCTTTATGGGAAGATCAGAGCGGGGCTGGGCCGTATAATTGATATTTTAAGGGATTACAGGAAAGTTTCCTGTCACGGGATGGTCAGATGGCGACTAATGCAGCAGCTTTTTCCATCAAACGGCTCTGGCCGCTGGGGTTTTTGCTGGCCGGGCTGGCGGGGTTTTTCATCTTTGACCTGAACCGGTATCTGAGCTTCGAGGCCTTGCGGGACAATCGCGCCTTTCTGGGGGAATGGATCGCCTCTAACAGGGCGCTGGCCCTCTTGGCCTTTGGGGGCCTGTATGTCGTGGTGGTGGCGTTTTCCTTACCCGGCGCGACAGTCATGACACTTGGCGGCGGTCTCCTGTTCGGACCCGTTTGGGCGGTTCCTGTCGTGGTTATTGCCGCCACCCTTGGGGCGACAATCCTGTTTCTGGCTGCGAGAACCGCGCTGGGCGACGTTCTGCGCGCCAAGGCCGGTCCGGCGCTGCGAAAAATGGAAGCCGGTTTCCGGGAAAATGAGCTGAACTACATGTTCGTCCTGCGGCTGGTGCCGCTGTTTCCTTTTTTCCTGGTCAATTTGGCGCCAGCCTTTCTGGGGGTCAGCCTCCGGAATTTTGTGCTTGCCACGCTGTTTGGCATTATTCCGGGCGTGCTGGTCTTCTCGCTGGCCGGCAATGGATTGGGGGTGGTGTTTGATGCGGGCGGCACACCGGACCTCGGCGTCATTTTCAAACCGGAAATTCTGCTGCCCATCCTTGGATTGGCTCTGCTGGCGCTCGTCCCGGTCGTGTACAAGCGTCTGCAGGGGGCAAAATCGTGAGCCAGACCCTTGACACTGATATCTGCGTCATCGGCGCGGGGTCGGGCGGCCTGTCGGTGGCGGCCGGCGCGGCCCAGTTGGGGGTGCCCACGGTACTGATTGAAAAATCCAGAATGGGCGGAGATTGCCTGAATTACGGCTGTGTTCCCTCAAAGGCGCTGCTTGCGGCGGGAAAGGCGGCGCAGTCCGTGCGGATAGCGGCCAAGTTTGGCGTCTCAGCCACTGATATTACGGTCGATTTTGCCAGGACCATGGAGCATGTGCAGGGAGTTATTGCCGCCATCGCCCCCAATGATTCAGTAGAACGCTTTACCGGCCTTGGCTGCACCGTCATCCAGGCCGCCGCCCGGTTTATCAGTCCTCGCGAAGTGGAGGTCGGCGGCCATGTCGTCCAGGCCCGCCGTTTCGTCATTGCAACCGGATCGCGGGCCTCGATCCCGCCAGTGCCCGGTCTGGATCAGGTGCCCTTTCTGACCAATGAAACCATTTTTGAAAACCGTGTCTGCCCGGAACATCTGATCATTCTGGGGGCAGGCCCGATCGGCATGGAAATGGCGCAGGCGCACCGGCGGCTGGGCGCCCGCGTTACTATCATCGAAATGGCGCGTGCGCTGATGCGGGATGATCCTGAACTGGCCGCCGTCACGATAAAGGCCCTGCGCGATGAAGGCGCCGCTATTCTGGAAAATACCGAAATGGTGTCGGTGGCGCTGGATAATGGCGGCGCGATCACGGTCATCGCCAGGGGCAAGACGGGCGAACAGCAGATCATCGGTTCGCACCTTCTGGTGGCCACGGGCCGTCAGCCGAACATAGAGGGGCTTGGGCTGGAGGCGGCCAATATCGCCTTTGACCGCAAGGGAATAAAAACCAATGCGGGCCTGCGCACCACAAACCGGCGGGTTTATGCCATAGGCGATGTGACCGGAGGCCCGTTGTTCACCCATGTGGCGGGCTATCATGCCGGACTCGTGATACGCAGCGCTCTGTTCAGATCGCCAGCCAAACTGGACCACAGCGCCATTCCGCGCGTCACCTATACCGATCCGGAACTTGCCCAGGCGGGCTTGACCGAGGAAGACGCCGTGAAAGCCGGGATTTCTCACCGGGTCCTGCGCTGGCGCTTTGAAGAAAATGACCGCGCCCAGGCCGAGCGCCGCACCGAGGGGCTGGCGAAGATCATTACCGGCAGGGGCGGCGCCATTCTGGGGGCGGGGCTGGTGGGCGCAAACGCAGGCGAGCTGTTACAGCCATGGATTCTGGCCATGGCGCGCAAGCAGAAGATTGGGGCCATGACCGGCCTCATCGCCCCCTATCCGACCCTGGGCGAGATCAACAAGCGGGTGGCAGGAAGCTATTACACACCCGCTTTGTTCAGCCGCCCGACCCGCATGCTGGTGAGCCTGTTGCGCAGGTTTGGATAGCACGTTACGGCGATTTTTGATTATACTGCTGCGCGCTTCCGTTCTATAAACAGGTAAAGGCTAACTCACCGGACATTCAGGGAGAGAACAATGGCGGCGGAAACATCCATTCTTAGTGGCATCAAAGTGCTGGACATCTCGAGCTTCATCTTTGGGCCGGGTGCGTCGATGATCATGTCGGACTTCGGCGCGGATGTGATCAAAATTGAATCGCCTGGTCTTGGCGATCCATTCCGGCATGTGCACAAGGCGCCTCCCTTTATGCCATCCGACTTTGCCTATCTGTGGCAGCAGGATAATCGCAACAAACGCTCGGTCTCGCTGGATATGAAAAATCCGGAAGGCTATGAGATTTTGCTGCAACTGGTGCGCCAGTCCGATGTGCTGATAACAAATTTTCCGCCGAACGTGCTGGAACGGCTGAAAATGAGTTACGAGGACCTCAAGCCGCACAATGAAAAATTGATCTTTGGGCAGATCACCGGTTACGGCGAGAAAGGGCCGGACGCCAACAAGCCCGGATTTGACGCCACCGCCTATTGGGCGCGCACCGGATTGATGGATATCGTGCGTAATGCCGAGGCGGAGCCTACCATCTCGGGCCCAGGTATGGGCGATCATCCCAGCGCCATGACCATGTATGCCGGCATCATCACGGCGCTCTATAAGCTGCAGCGCACTGGACAGGGCAGCAAGGTGTCGAGCAGCCTGATGGCCAATGGCCTATGGGCAGCGTCGTGCTCTCTCTCGGCCCTTCTGGCGGGCACCGCGTCGGCTCCGCGGACCAGCATCAAGTCGCCGCGCAACGCCCTGCTGAATCATTACCAGACGCGCGATGAGCGGTGGGTGCTGATGATCGTCATTGTGGAGGACAAAAACTGGCCCGCCTTCGCCGCCGCCATAGGTCGCGATGACCTGCTGACAGATACACGCTTTGCCGCAAGAAAAGCGCGTCTGGCCAATGCAAAGGAATTAGCGGGCGTGATTTCTGATACATTGAAATCGCAGGATTACGCCTACTGGGAACCCCGCCTGATGGAGCATAAAGTCACTTTCAGCCTGGTGCAGACTCTGGAAGAAGCGGTGGACGATCCCCAGGCGCTGCTGAATGGCATGATTGTCGATGTAAAAGGCCATGAGCATGGCAGGGGTCAGGCGATCAGCAGCCCGTTCTGGGTGTCAGGTTCCGATAAGGTGCAGGCCAAGGTTGGGCCGGAACTGGGCGCCAATGGCCCGGACATACTGCGCGAACTGGGCTATGACGAAGGGGCTGTTTCCCGCATGATCAGCGGCGGAGTGATCGAGGTCCCAAAATAAGGGGTCATGCGGGGGGTTAATCCCCCCGGCTAACCAGCACTAAATCAGTCCGGCCAGGGGTGACGAAGGATCGGCATACAGCTTTTTCGGCATCCGGCCGGCCAGATAGGCCTCGCGCCCCGCAATGACGGCATGTTTCATCGCGTTGGCCATGCGGATTGGGTCTTTGGCCTCGGCGATGGCGGTGTTCATCAGCACCCCGTCGCAACCCAGTTCCATGGCGATCGCCGCATCAGAGGCGGTGCCGACGCCCGCATCCACGATCACCGGCACTTTGCACTGTTCGACGATCAGGCGGATATTGACCGGGTTCTGAATGCCAAGGCCTGAGCCGATAGGTGCGGCAAGCGGCATGATCGCCGCGCATCCCATTTCTTCCAGCTTGCGGGCGGCGATCGGATCATCCGAGCAATAAACCATGACCTGAAAGCCTTCTTTGATCAGTATTTCTGCGGCCTTCAGGGTTTCCTGCATCTCGGGGTACAGCGTTTTCTGATCGCCCAGCACTTCCAGCTTTACCAGATCCCAGCCGCCCGCCTCGCGGGCCAGCCGCAGGGTGCGCAGCGCATCATCCGCCGTGTAGCAGCCGGCCGTGTTGGGCAGATAGACATATTTTTTCGGATCGAGAAAATCCACCAGCATGGGCTGATTGGGATCGCTGATGTTCACCCGCCGCACGGCGACCGTCACCATTTCGACGCCAGCGGCGGCGGCGGCGGCGGCGTTCTGGGCGTAGTCCTTGTATTTTCCGGTTCCGGTAATCAGGCGCGAGGTGAATGTGCGCCCTGCGATGACCAGTGGTTTATCTTCCACTTCGTTACCTCCACCAATGAAATGCACGATTTCCAGTTTGTCGCCGTCGCCGACCAGCACGCTTTGATACACCGAACGCGGCACGATTTCGCGGTTACGCTCCACTGCAATTTTGCGCGGGTCAAGCGACAGGGCCCGCAACAGCGCATCCACAGTCATGGGCCCGGAAAAGGCCCGGCTTTCGCCATTAATCGTAACCTGCATTATTTCTTCACATACCTGATAGCCACATCGGCAGCATACTAAAGCAGCAGCGGTCACGCCACCGGCAAATAGCGCACATGCAGTTCCGGTGTGATGACAACCAGGTTGTTTTTGGGGACCGGGGTCCAGTCGCTGCGGTTTTCCGTAAGGGGTTCGGAGGCAATGATCACGGCATGCGGACGGCGGTTTGTGGGGCGCATGCGATATTCGCCGCCCACCAGTTCAAAGCGGTCGCCGGAGCTGACATAAAGGGTCAGCGGATCGGAATCCGACACGGCCACATATTTTGATGCGATCACCGTCTGCCCATCCGTGATCGCGAAATTGCAGCGCGAGGAGTCTTCAATGCCCGCTTCCTGCAGCCAGGTTTCAATCTGACGGATGGTGAACATCATGGCCTCGGCCAGATGATCGACGGTGTAATCATCAAGATGCGGCAGCAGCCGGTTCAAAAACACCGCGAACGCATGTTCGGAATCCGTGGTGCCATCAATGATGCTGTAAATATGGTCATCCAGCGACGCGCGCAGGCGGCGCTTGATTTTGGCAAAGCCGTTGATGGAGCCATTATGCATCCACAGGAACCGGTCATACTGAAACGGGTGACAGTTTGCTTCACTGACCGCCAGGCCGGGCGTCGCCGCCCGTACATGGGCGAAAAAACAGGTGGAGCGTATTTTGTCGGCCAGCCGGTGCAGGTTACGGTTGCTCCAGGCCGGCTGCACGCTGGTGAACACGCAGGGGATCTCATCGACCTCGGGCACGTACCAGCCCACGCCAAACCCGTCGCCATTCAGCGGCTCATGGTGCTCACGGGCCTTGAAGCTCTGCTGGATCAGCGATTGCGCGGACTTGGTCAGCAAGTCCGACATGAACATTTCACGGCCCTTATAAACAAGAAACCTGCACATTTTCGTTGTCTCCTTCAGACCAGGCCGATTCTAGCAGATATAACTTAATAGCCTATTGCGCTTGCAAAAAAAGCATTCAGAATCGGCTGAACCGACTTTGGTATTAATTTCAGCCGGGCAGGGGTGGCAGTATGGGACGGATTAAGGGGGTATCGGGGCTGCTTGGCGCATTGTCGCGGCGCGGTTTTATGCAAGGAGCGGCGGCCACGGGGTTGACTATTACCGCCATGCCGAAATTTGCGGCCGCGGGGGACGAAAAACGGCTCAATTTTTATAACTGGGACACCTATATCGGCGAAACAACACTGGCGGATTTCACCGAAGTGACCGGAATTGAGGTGAAAATGGACCTGTTCGCCGATAATGACGAATTGTTCGCCAAACTGCGCAGCGGCAATCCCGGTTATGACGTCATTGTGCCGACCGGCAACTGGGTCGCGCGTCTGCGCCAGGCGGACATGCTGGCGCCACTGGATCATAGCCTCATTCCCAATATCAGGCATATCACGCCGCGCTTCCTGACCGGTTCGAGCTTTGATCCCGGCCGCAAATACAGCCTGCCCTATATGTGGGGAACGATCGGGATCGGCTACCGCAAATCCAAATTCACGGAACCGCCGTATAGCTGGAAATGGCTGTATGATAGCGGCGAATATTCCGGCCGAATGGCGTTGATGACCGAAAGCGATGAACTGCTGGGCATGGCGCTGAAATATCTGGGTTATTCGCTCAATTCGACAGATGCCGGGCAGCTCGCGCAAGCCGAAGCGCTGATCATCAAACAGAAGCCGCACATCAAGGCGTTTGCCGAGGACAATGGGCAGGATCTGCTGGCCTCCGGCGAAGTGGATCTAGTGATGGAGTGGAACGGCGACATTGCGCAGGTCATGGCCGAGGACAGCGACATAGGCTATATTGTGCCGGTGGAAGGCAGTGTCGTGTGGGAAGACACACTGGCTATTCCGAAAGGCGCGCCGCATCTGCAAAACGCCCACGCCTTTATTAATTTCCTGCATGAGCCGGAAGTGAATGCCGGGATAGCCAGGACGGTTCAATATGCATCGCCTAACCAGTCGGCGCTGGCGCTGATGGACGCGTCCTATACGCAGAATCCGGTTATCTTTGCGCCGCAGTCCGTGCTCGATAAATCCGAAACACTGAATTATCTCGGCGAAGAGGCCACCACGAAACGCCAGGAAGCCTGCACCCGGATTTTTGCCGCCTGATGGAGCCGTGGCGAAAAGCGCCAGCCGTGTTTGTGGCGAACCTGCTACCCCCAGCGGCGTGGTTGGGTGTGTTTTTCGTGCTGCCGCTTTCACTGTTATGGTTATACAGCTTTGGGGACAAGGTTGGCATTACCGGCATCGATATCAACTGGACCCTGGCCAATTACGCTCGGGCGGCAGACCCGCTCTATCTCGGCATATTGATCAAATCCGTCTGGATCGCCGGGGCCGCGACACTCACATGCCTGATGATCGGATTGCCTGTGGCGCTGGCCATCAGTTTTGCGCCGCGCCATGTGCAGCCATGGCTGCTGCTGCTGATCATCCTGCCTTTCTGGACAAATCTTCTGATCCGCACCTATGCGCTCATTGCGGTGCTGCGCACCAATGGACATGTCAATTATGTGCTGGAATGGCTGTGGAGCGCCGGGGACGGCCTGCTAAACCTGATCGGACTGGGCGGGTATCAGATACTGGGAACGGGCTTCACACCGTGGTCTTTATTGTATAACGATGCCGCCGTGGTGACGGGCCTGGTATATGTGCATCTGCCCTTCATGGTGCTGCCGCTCTATGCGGCGCTGTACCGGCTGGACCGGAGCCTTATCGAGGCGAGCCTTGATCTGGGCGCGGGGCATTTGCGGACATTTTTTTACGTCATCGCGCCGCTGGTGCTGCCGGGCATTGCCTCCGGCGTCATAATCACCTTTATACCGGCGCTGGGGGCGTACCTCACGCCCGACCTGCTGGGCGGCACGGACAGCCAGATGATCGCGAACGTCATCGAACGCCAGTTCAAGGCGGCGAACGACTGGCCATTTGGCTCGGCCCTGAGCTTTCTTCTGATGTATATCACTTTTTTCGGGCTTGCGGTGCGCAGCCTGCTTGCCGGACGTCGGGGCGGAGGGGTCAGCGCATGAGGTTCCCCGGCACGCCCATCGGCCCGCTGGACTATCACCGCCGGCTCCCGTTGCGGCTTATTCTCATCAGTTCGCTGATTTTCCTTTACCTGCCGATCCTGACGCTGGTCGCGTTCAGTTTTAATGACAGCAGGCGTAATATTGTCTGGCATGGCTTTACGCTGAAATATTATCAGAAGGCGTTCGCCGATTCTGAATTGATGCTTGCATTCGGGAATTCCCTGAGTATTGCACTATTCAGCACACTGATTAGTACAGTGCTTGGGACCATGGCGGGCTATCTTCTCTGGCGTTTCAGATTTGGCGGGAAGACGGCATTGGAGGGCACCCTTGCCATGCCCATCGTTATACCCGAAATCTGCATGGGCGTGGCGATGATGGCGTTTGTCGCCCGGATTGGCTGGCCGCAGGATTTGCCCTGGCCATTGAACCTGAGCGCCATCACAGCGGCGCATATTGCATTCTGTTTTCCGTTTGCCGCCATTGTTATCCGGGCACGGATGGAAAGTTTCAACCGGCAGCTTGCCGAAGCGGCACGCGACCTGGGGGCCACCGAATTTCAGACCTTCCGGGATGTCGTGGCGCCGCATATGAAGCCCGGCATCGTTGCGGGCGCGTTGCTTGGCTTCACCCTGTCGCTGGATGATTTTGTGATTACCTTTTTCACGTCCGGCCCCAACTCTATTACCTTTCCGGTCAAGATCTATTCCATGGTGCGGTTTTCCGTGACGCCGGAGGTGAATGCCGCATCGACGATTTTGATCATTCTGACGGTCGCGCTGACGGCCATCGCCCTGCGGATACAAAGACGCTATCCGATAGCAGGGGTATGATGGCGTCCCAAATCAGTCAGGACACGATCATCCGCATTGAAGGGGTAAGCAAAAAGTTTGGACGCCTCCAGGCGGTTGACAATGTCTCGATGGAGATAAAGCGGGGGGAATTTTTTGCCCTGGTTGGGCCATCGGGATGCGGCAAAACGACCCTGTTGCGCCTGCTGGCCGGGTTTGAAACACCGGACGCGGGGCGTATCCTGATTGAGGGGCGCGATATGACGGGGGTGACGGCAAACCATCGCCCGGTCAACATGCTGTTTCAGTCCTATGCGATTTTTCCGCATATGAATGTAGAAACCAATGTGAGCTATGGGCTGAAGATTGCCCGCCGGCCGCGCGATGAAATCATGGCGCGGACCGAAGAGGCGCTGGGGCTGGTAAAGCTTTCAGGTTATGAAAAAAGCCATCCCGATGAATTATCCGGCGGCCAGCGTCAGCGTGTCGCGCTGGCCCGCGCACTGGTGATGCGCCCCGCCGTATTGCTGCTGGATGAACCCTTGTCGGCACTGGACGCCAAGCTGCGCGAGGCCATGCAGCTGGAAATGGTGCATTTGCAGAAAACCGTCGGCATTACCTTTCTGATCGTCACGCATGACCAGTCCGAGGCGCTGTCCATGGCGGGCCGCATTGCGGTCATGCATCAAGGCAGTGTGCGGCAGATAGCGCCGCCGGGCGAATTGTACGAGGCGCCCAATTGCCGTTTTGTGGCCGATTTTATCGGCAAGATAAATCTGTTTGAAGGGACCGCCAGACCAGCCGATCAGCCGGGCCGGGTGCGGGTCCATACTGAAAAACTGGGCATCCTTGAGCTGCAGGGGGACGCGGAAGGGTCTGTGACGCTGGCCGTCCGGCCCGAAAAAATTATTATCTCGCATGAGCCGGGTGGACTGGAGGGGCAGATCAGTTTGCATGGAACAGTAATGGACATTGCCTATTTCGGCGGCCATTCCAAGCTGTTCATCGACATTGGGGCCGGACAGCCGCTTATGGCGGAGATCACCAATAGCAACCGCAACGGCGGCCCCCGGGTTGCGCCGGGCGACAGGGTCCGGTGCGGCTGGCGCGCCGTCGATACGCTGTTGCTGACGGAATAGCGGATCAGACCGGGCAGGCGAACAGCATGGTGGCGTCGCGCCGCGCGAAACGCCAGCCTTTCGGCGTGCGCACGAATTTATCCCTGTAATACCCGGCCATCATGGGGCCTGGCACTTTGGCCGCTTTCTCGCCGTCCTGATCGGCGCGGAACAGGCTGAGATAGGTCACCCCTTCCGCATGGTTTTCATCAATCACATTGGTCCAGATATTGGTGAAAATATGCAGCGATTTCCGGTTCGCGGGGCGTGCGGTCAGGAAACCCATCATGGCGTTGCGGCCCTTTAACGTGGCGCCCAGAACCTGCAATTCGCCATCTTCCGTAAACAGATTAACAAAGGCGTCATACTCGAAAAAATCTATATGCCGGGCATAGGAAATGCTGATCTTTTCACAGGCCCGTTCAATCGCGTCAATTTGTGCGTCATTCATTGCAGTTCTCCTTTTATCTGTTCGTTGCCGTTACAATCCAGGTGGCCGTTCCCATGCGCAGGCCCTGCGGGCCAAAGTCGGCGGCCAGCGACTGCTTGACTTCCTGGCTGACTTTTTCGCGCAGCTCGGGCGTCTGTTCCGCCAAGATCATGCGGATGGGGCCAATGCCGAGCAAAAAATCTACCGCGCCATTCAGGTCCCGCCCCGCACCGATGGTGATCAGCAGGTCCTGCGGCTCCAGCTTCACATTTTTGAACCCGGCGCCTTCCAGAATGCGGGTTACGCGGGCCGGGTCGCCAAAGGAAAACGGGCCGGGCTCTTCTGGGCCAAGCGGTGCGGGCATCACAACATGTTTGGCCGCGATCATCAGGCTTTTCATCACCCATGGATTTTCCCTCACCGGCCGCCACACCACCAGGCACAGCCGCCCATCGGGCTTCAGCACGGTGCGGATGTTGGCGAAGGCGGCGGTTGGGTCTGCAAAGAACATGACCCCAAAGCGCGAGAAAATGACATTGGCGGAGGCGGGCGCAAATTTATGCACGCTGGCGTCGGCCAGGTTAAATGTCGCGTTATCCAGTGCGGCAGCGCGCCTGCGCGCCTGTTCCAGCATCGGCTCGGATATATCGACGCCCAGCACCCGTCCGCCAGACCCGACTTTTTCCGCGATTGCCAGGCTGGTGGTGCCACAGCCGCAGCCTATATCGATGACGTTTTCGCCTGGCGCAAAATTGGCCTTTGCGATGCCGCCAAGGCCGAGCGGGGCCAGCATGGCATCCAGACTATCTTGTTCCAACGCCCATTTACGGCCCATTTCGCCGTTCCATAGTTCCGCCTGGGCCGCGTTGTTGCCCGCTGATGATTGCGTCATCTTTTGCTGCTTTTATTTTGTCGGATCATCACTGATCTGCACCAGTTGCTTACCAAAATTACGTCCCTCCAGCAGGCCCTGGAATGCGTGCACGGCATTTTCCAGCCCCTGGATGATGTCCTCGCGGTGCCGCACCTTGCCTTCCCGCAGCCAGCCGCTGACCTGGGTTTGAAATTCATTAAAACGGCTGCGGTGATCGCCAATGACAAATCCGGCTGCCGTCATGCGCCGCCCGATCATGCTCATCATCACAGAGGCCAGCTTGTTCGGCCCGTGCGGCAATTCCGTGGCGTTATAGCCCGAAATGCCGCCGCACAGCACAATGCGCGAAAAATTATTCATCTGCGGGCACACCGCCTCAAACACCTTGCCGCCCACATTTTCAAAATACACGTCGATGCCTTTCGGGCATGCGGCACGCAGTTCGGCGTCCAGATTGTTGCTGTGATGGCTGATGCAGGCGTCATAGCCCAGCGTTTCCACCGCAAAGGCGCATTTCTCCGCCGCGCCTGCAATGCCCACGGTGCGGCAGCCCTTGATCCGCGCGATCTGGCCGGCCAGCGACCCCACCGAACCGGTTGCCGCCGACACCACCACCGTTTCGCCGGCCTTGGGCGCGCCGATTTCCAGCAGGCCATACCAGGCAGTAAAGCCCGTCATGCCAAGCACACCCAACGCAGCGCTGATCGGCGCCTGTTGTGGATCGACCTTGCGCAGGCCCAGCGCGCTGGCGTCGATAACGCCATATTCCTGCCAGCCGACCGTGTCGCAAAATACGAAATCCCCCGGCGCATACCCGTCCAGATTTGATTCCATCACCTGGGAAACCGTGCGTCCGGTAATCACACCGGCAATCTGCACGGGGGCGGCATAGGATGGCCCATCGTTCATCCGTCCCCGGACATAAGGATCGAGTGACAGATAGATCACTCGGCACAGCATCTGGCCGGGTCCCGGCTCGGGAACAGGACTTTCTGTAAATCTGAAATCACTGTCCTTGGGCGCGCCTTTCGGGCGGGCGGCCAGTACAATTTGCCGGTTGGACAGATTGCGCATGAGGCGTCCCTTTCGATTTTCATATTTGTACCTGGCGGCACGTTTGGCACGTGCGTGACATTGACATATTCTTCTGAAAGAGCCTAGTACTAGTGGGGGATACCCGCCTCATAGCGGTATTGGCGGCGGCGTTTTTGGTTGTCCATTCTTTGCTGCCCATGCGCGGCATGATGGGTCTTGGGTTTCTGAAACCGTCGTTTGCGGTGCACATGGCGTTGAGACCATCCTGCTGGATCGGGACCTGAACCGGGTCTCGCCGGATGCAGCTCAAAAGCACAGCGCGGAACATTGCGGACGGAATATATAAATCAGGATCAGCCCTGATCAGGCAATGACGACGTCGCTGTTGGCCAGATAGCCCGTCACCATGACGAGGTCAAAACCCGCAACCGGAATGTTCAGGCGGTTATCGATTATGCGGTGAATGAACGGCTGGGTTTTTCAGCCGCGATACCAGTGACGGATCGCGATCACCTACATATCCATAATCATCATGGCGCGACAATCCCCGAAAGCTGGGATTTTACGCGGCTGGGGGATATACGGGTGCAGGGGCGTTATCAGTGGCGTATGGCAGCAGCCGCTGAACAGGCACGAAAATTATGAACCTGGCCATCGGATTTCAGCCGATCTCGGGTACCATTATGAACTCACCCCGAAAATAGGGCTGATAGCGCAGATCAATACGTTGTTCGTCGCGCGGGATAGAGGATCGGAAGCGGAACCGGAAGATACAGGTGGGAAACATGTCTATTTTAGCCCCGGCGCAACATTTGCCGTGAACCCGGATATGCAGCTCTATGGCTTCGTTCAAAAACCAGTCTATCAATATGTCAACGGCGTGCAGCTTACCGCTGACTGGTCCGCGGTTGCCGGGATAAGCATCCGGTTTTAGACATATGAAAAGGCCGCGGGAAAATGTTTTGGCCTGCGGCTTTGTTATAACTGTTAAGCAGGAACTTACCGCCCTTCAAATTTTGGGGTGCGTTTTTCCATGAATGCGGACACGGCTTCCTTGTGGTCATGCGAAAAGGACAGAATGCCCATGGCGGACGACACGGATTCGAGCGCCTGGAACAGATCGCTGCGCAGCCCGTCATAGACGGCCTTCTTGGTCATGCGGATGGCCAGCGCCGGGCCGTTGGCCAGCCGTTCCGCGAAAGCCAAAGTATGCGGCATCAATTGATCATCGGGCAGCACCTTGGAGACAATGCCCAGACGTTCGGCCTCTTCGGCGCTGAACAGATCTCCGGTCCATAGCAGCTCCAGCGCCTTGGTCAGGCCCACGAGACGGGGCAGCAGAAACGCGCCGCCATCGCCGGGCGCCAGGCCCACCTTGACATAGGATTCGGCAAACCGGGCGCTTGCGGCGGCAAAGCGGATATCGGCATAGAGCGCCATATCCATGCCAGCACCCGTCGCCGCGCCATTCACGGCGCAGATATAGGGCTTGTCCAGGGCGCCCACGGCGCGCGCCACGGGGTGCACCCGGGTCAGCAGATATTCCTTGAACTGATTGGGCGTTTCATCCTTGCCCATGGTGGAAAGATCGCCCCCGGAACAAAACGCCTTGCCTACACCGGTCAGCACCACCACGGCGATGTCATTGCGCGCTTGGGATTCCCGCACGGCAGACGCCCAGCCCAGCAGCATTTCATCGCTGAACGCATTGCGTGTTTCCGGCCGGTTCAGGGTGATCGTCGCGACCTTGTTTTTAACTTCGAACAGAATGTCTGGCATGGGCTTTCCCTTTATGCTGCGTTTAGCGTAGTTTTAAGCCAGCCACGGGGTAATATCCAGTTACATTGAACGGGAGCCATAGATGAGCACAGCACTGCCCTTGCAGGGAATTACGGTAATAGAACTAGGCAGCAGCCTGGCCGCACCCTTCGCCGCACTGATCCTGGGCGAAATGGGGGCCGAGGTGATCAAGGTGGAGCATCCCGAAGGCGGCGACGCCGCCCGCATCTGGGGGCCGCATGGCGATCACGGCTTCTCGATGATGTTCGAGACCTTTAATCGCAACAAGAAATCCGTCACCGTCAATTTTACCGACAAGCAGGAACTGGCCCGGCTGCGCCGGCTGATCCTTGATCGCGCGGACGTGGTGTTACAGAATTTGCGGCCCGGCGTTGTGGAGGAGCTGGGACTGGATGGTGCCTCGCTGGCGCCGGAGAAGCCGACACTCATATATTGTAATCTCGGTGCGTTCGGCGGCACGGGCGAGATGTCGCGGCTGCCGGGCTATGATCCGCTGATGCAGGCCTTTACCGGCCTGTGCCATGTGACGGGGCCGGAAGGCGGCGAGCCGTGCCGGGTGGGTGTGCCGATTGTGGACATGGGCACCGGCATGTGGGCGGCGATGGGTATTCTGACCAAACTGCTGGCGCGCAAGGACAGCGGGGCAGGCGGGCAGGTCGACGTGGCGTTGTATGAAACCGCCATGAGCTGGATGACCATGCCGATGGCCACGGTCCGGATGACCGGCAAATCGCCGGGCCGGTTTGGGTTGCGCGGCCCCGGCGGGCTGGCGCCCAACCGGGGTTTTCAGGCCTCGGACGGGATATTGATCATCACTGCCGGCACCAATTATCAGTTCCGCAAGCTGTGCGCGGCGCTCGGACATGCTGAATGGGCCGAGGAAGCGCGTTTCGCCACGCCTCGTGACCGTTCCAAACATGAACTGGAGCTCAGCAAGTTGATGGGCGATGTCATGCTTGCTAACACCCGCGCGCACTGGATGGCGGTGCTGGACGGGGTTGGCGTGCCGAATGCACCCGTGCATACGGTGCTGGAGGCGTTTGAGCATCCGCAGACCGAGGCCAGCGGCCTGATGCAGAAAGGGGCCGATGGCTCCACCCCTCAGGTAACGCTGCCATTGAAACTTGACAGCGCCCGCCTGCCGTACCGCCACCGCGCGCCAAAGCTCGGCGAACATAATGACCTGTTGAAATGATCTGGTTCAGGGTGCTTGACGGTTTTTACCATCCGGCGCAAGCTGTGTCCAATAACGATAGGGGGCTTGAAAAGGCCACGAAGATATCAGGAGGGGCAATATGGCGCAGCGTCACGTTCTGGATGGCTACAAGGTTATAGATTTTACCCATGCCGTGGCTGGACCCAGCGGCACACGAATGCTGGCGGAAATGGGGGCCGAAGTCATCAAGGTGGAATTCGCGCCGGACGGCGATCTGACCCGCATGATGCCCTGGATGCAGAATGGCCGCAGCGGCTATTTCCTGCAGCAGAACCGTGGCAAGAAATCCCTGTGCCTCAATCCCAAAACGCCGGAAGGGCTGGAAATTCTCAAGGATCTGCTGCGTAGCGCCGATGTGTTCGTAGAGAATTATTCGCCGGGCGTCATGGCGCGCATGGGCCTTGGCTGGGAAGTGGTGCATGAACTAAATCCCAGGCTGGTGATGTGCTCGGTTTCGGCGTTCGGGCAAACCGGCCCGCTCAGCCATCTGCCCGGCTATGATTATATTGCTGCTTCCTACACCGGGATTCTTGATAATATCGGCTATCCGGATGGGCCGCCCTTGCTGACAGGCATGGCGATGGGCGATGTCAGTACCGGGGTGAACGCCTATGCCGCCATCGTGACGGCGCTGCTGGATCGCGCCCGCACCAATGAAGGCCAATATCTGGATATTACTCTGCTTGACACGTACATGCATATGCATGAACTCAATGTGCAGGCCTATACCGGTAGCAAGGGGGCCATGGAGAACACACGGTTTGGCCACCTGCATGCGACGGTTGCGCCGGTTGGTGTTTTCAAGGGGCGCGAAGGATATATTTTTATTCTATCAGTGCCAAAGGACTGGCCGATGTTCTGCAAGGTGATCGGGCGCGAAGACCTGATTGAACATCCTGATTACGCCACCCTGGAGGCGCGGGCGAAAAACCGCTACGCGCTGGCGGACATCATTCAGGCCTGGTGCGCCAGCCAACCCAGCGACGACGCCATCATCAATAAATTCCGCGAGGCCCATCTGCCCGTCGCACCGGTCCTTTCGATATCCCAGGCGCTGGCGGAACCGCATCTGATCGAGCGCGAAGTGGCGCAGCATGATGATGACCGCGGAATGGGAAACTGGCAATTCCCGCGCATACCGATACGCCTTTCCAAACATCCCGAACGGCCGGAGTTGCTGGCACCATTCCTTGGCGAACATAATGAATATGTGCTGCAAAAACATCTTGGTTACAGCGCGGGCAAAATTGCCGATCTGCATGCGTCTGGCGTACTGCATGCGCTGCCGCTTCCCGAAGGGATGAAGGTGGCGCAGTAAGCCGCCAAAGCTTGACGGCAACGGCCCTGTCGCGCATGCTGCCGGAAAGGACAGGCATGAGGCGGCTTCACGTGCCGCAATAATAGTGCCTGCGTAACGCGGGAGGCGAGGCATGGCGAAACGTCAAATTCTTGATGGCTACAGGATTATTGATTTCACGCAGGTTCTGGCGGGGCCAAGCTGCACCCGCGCAATGGCGGAAATCGGCGCGGATGTCATCAAGATTGAAATTGCGCCGGGCGGCGATATGACGCGTGGCCTGCCCGCCCTGCGCAACGGGCGCAGCGCCTATTTCATCCAGCAGAACAGGGGCAAAAAGTCGCTGTGCCTGAATCCGAAAACGCCGGAGGGCCTGCATATCATCAAGGAATTGATCAAGGACGCCGATGTCTTCATTGAATCTTTTTCGCCCGGCGCCATAGGCCGCATGGGCCTGAACTGGGACGTGGTGCATGAAATCAACCCCCGGGTGGTGATGTGTTCCATATCGGCGTTCGGCCAGACGGGACCGCTCAGCCACCTGCCGGGATATGATTATATCGCCGCCGCCTATGCCGGAATTCTGGATAATATCGGGTATCCGGATGGGCCGCCCCTGATCACGGGTATGGCGATCGGCGACATCAGCACCGGGGCCAATGCATTTGGCACCATCATGGCGGCGCTGCTGGACCGCGCCCGCACCAATGAAGGCCAGCATGTCGACATTTCCCTGCTGGATACCTATTTCCACATGCACGATGTCAATGTGCAATTGACTTCGGCTTCTGGCGGGGCGGGGATGCCCACGCGTTTCGGCAATCTGCATTCCACGATTTTCCCGATCGGCGTTTTCAAGGGCCGCACCGGTTACGTGTTTTTGATGGCGACGCCGCGCGTCTGGCCGGATTTCTGTAAAGTGATCGAACGCGAGGATCTGATCGAGCATCCCCTCTATGCAACTGTGCCGCTGCGCGCAGAAAACCGTTTCAAGCTGGCCGAGGAAATTCAGGCCTGGTGCAGTAAACAGCCCGATGATGAAACCATCATCAAAAAATTTCAGGACGCGCATCTGCCGGTCGCGCCGATCCTGAATATCGGGGAGGCGATGGCGCACCCGCATCTGATTGAACGCAATGTGGTGCGCAGCATTCAGGATCGCGGCTTTGGTGAATTGCAGATACCCAATGTGCCACAGCGTTTCACGCATTATCCCGGCCGGCTGGAACTGCATGCGCCCTATATTGGCGAACATAATGCAGAGGTATTGAGCAAATATCTGGGTTATAGCGCGGATCGGATCAAGGCACTGAAGGATGCGGGCATCCTTCACGCCGAACCCATCCCGGTGGCGGCGGAATAATCTCATACGGAATAATCATATAAATAAAGGAGCATAAAATGGCAGGAGATCTTGAAGGAAAAGTTGCACTGATCACGGGCGGGGGTTCGGGCATAGGCCGGGAATCCTCGCTGGTTTTTGCGCGCGAAGGCGCCAGGGTGATGGTGGCGGACATCAATGAAAAGGGCGCCGAGGAAACCGTCGGCCTTGTCAAACAGGCGGGCGGTACGGCCAGTTTCGTGCGCTGTGACGTAACCAAGGGGCCTTCCGTCGAGGCAATGGTCAAAGCCGTGGTGGATACCTACGGGCGTCTGGATGTGGCGTTCAACAATGCCGGCGTCGAAGGAGATACCGGGGCCACGATCATCAGTTGCACCGAAGAGAATTTCGATCTCAACATCGCCGTCAATCTGAAAGGCGTGTGGTGGTGCATGAAATATGAGATCGAACAGTTTCTGCGTCAGGATTCAGCGGGC
This sequence comes from Alphaproteobacteria bacterium, assembly GCA_009693835.1. GTDB lineage: Bacteria > Pseudomonadota > Alphaproteobacteria > UBA11222 > UBA11222 > UBA11222. The sequence goes on along the minus strand of SHWM01000021.1, from coordinate 7,346 downwards.
GCGATCGTCAACACTTCGTCGCTGGCGGGGATCGTCGGCGTGCCGCGCGGCAACGCCTATGTGGCGGCCAAGCATGGCGTTATTGGCCTGACCAAAACCGGCGCGCTCGAATATGCGCGCAAGAATATCCGCGTCAATGCGGTCTGCCCCGGGGCGATTGAAACGCCGATGCTGAACCGCATCGTCCGCGGTTCGGAAAAGGGCTATGAGGCGATGCGCCGCATGGAGCCGGTCGGACGTCTGGGCAAGCCATCGGAAATCGCCGAGGCGGCTGCCTGGCTGTGCTCGGACCGCGCATCCTTCGTCACGGGTCTCGCCATGTCGGTGGATGGCGGCAGCTTCGCGCGGTGAGAGCGGGATGTCGGACCATCGGATAGAATCAATTGAGGAATTCAATAGATATTCCATTGCCGTGAGAGATTTCGAGAGCGCTCAGAGGTATCTTCGTTCAGCAAGGGCGCACGATGTTTCAAGTACAGAATATGAAGCGCTCCTGTTCACCGCCATTGTTGCCTATTACCGGCCGTTTTCTCGAAATGAACAACAGAAATCTGTCAAGGCGATGGAGCGGCTAAGCATCGAGAATTTTGGAATTCTGACCGATTCCTAAAAGGAGCTTCGCGAATTATGCAAGACCCTGCGGAACAGGGCTCTTGCGCATTCTGCTATTGAACTCAATCCGACAGATTATAACCAACAAACTGGCGTGATTTCGAGCATACCGTTTTCACTTTTCAACACAAACATTAACTTGGATGTTTTTGAGGAGCTTCTCGAGCAGTTTATTCAATTATGCCACCATGAGAGAGCAGACTATACTCTTCGCACCGGATCATAGTAGCAGTGACGCCTTCTTCTCTGATTCAAAACTGATCCGCAAAATTGTCCCTGTCGCCTTGGCAAAGCGGGTCAGGGTGCGCGCCGAAGGAATTGATCTGCCGCTTTCCAGTCTCGCGATGGCGCTTTGCGACGTGGCCATGCGTTCGGCCAATTGTTCCTGAGTCAGCCCCGCCTTTACGCGCGCTTCGATAATGGCTTGGGCGAGGGCGAACTCCTCTTCAAGGGCGCCATATTCCTTGCGATATTCTTTGTCCGCCATCCATTTTGCGTGCAGGTCTTTGATTTTGGTCATCTGACCTCCTTCGCCCGCGTCCGGGCCAATTCAAGTTCCTTGTTGGGCGTCTTTTGGGTCTTTTTCACGAACACCCGGACAATGACAACCCGTTTTCCTGTTGCAGTGACGTAAATAGCCCGTGATATGCCGGTTCGTCCTTTGACACGGATTTCCCAAAGCTTGCCTTCGAGATGCTTCACCGTGTCATGCGGTAGTTGATCCAAGCCCATGGCTTAAATCAGGTTCGCCACCCGGACCAACCGTGCCCGCAAGTCCGTTGGAAGTGCGGCAATCTCTGCATCGACGGCCGTGTTAAGGGTTTCTAACGTCCACATTTATTTATCATAGCAAAAATGATATAATTCGGTCAAGCATAAAATCAGCAGTCTGGCCTCAGCCCACTGCGATATTATCCAGCAGGCGGGTCTTGCCGATGCGCGCGGCCACAATCAGCCGGGCTGGTCGCCCGCCGATATGCGCCAGCGGCGTCAGATCCTCGGCGTCACACAGTTCCAGATAATCGACGCTATCGAACCCGCCGCGCAGTAATTCGGCCTGTCCCCAGGCAAGATGCGGGCCTGCGTCCGATCCATCGGCGAGACGCGCGGCAACAGCATTGAGTGTGCGGGGTGTCGCCAGAGCCTGCTGACGCTGGCTGGGGGTCAGATAGACATTGCGCGAGGACAGCGCCAGCCCGTCCGCCTCGCGCACGGTGGGCACGCCCACGATCTCGGTGGGTATGTCCAGATCGCGGGCCATCCTGGCAATGGTTTTGAGCTGCTGGTAATCTTTTTCGCCAAAGAACGCCGCGTCGGGCAACACCTGCAGCAGCAGTTTGGTGACTACTGTCGTTACGCCCTGAAAGTGCCCGGGCCTCGCCGCGCCGCACAGCCCCTCGGTTAGGCCGGTCACATTCACCATTGTCGAGGCGCCGGGCGGGTACATGATTGCGACCGTGGGCAGGTAGGCCAGATCCGCATGGGCGCTGGCAAGTTTCTCGAGATCGGCTTCCTCCGTACGCGGATAAGCGTCGAAATCCTCGTTGGGGCCGAACTGGGTGGGGTTGACGAAAATCGAAACCACGACCCTGTCGCAGCGTTGCTTTGCGGTCCGGACCAGGGTGATATGCCCGTCATGCAGCGCGCCCATTGTGGGTACGAATCCGATGCGTAGCCCCTGCGACCTCCAGGCCCGGACCTGCGTACGCAGGCCTTCAATGTCGCGGATGGTTGGGATCACCGGGTTCCCCATTCCCTGCACCAAAATTGATCAGGCGTCTGACCAGGGCAGCATTCATTTAATTGGGATCGCCCAGCGATCCAATTAAATGGATAAAGTTGCTCTGGCATATCGTAACATAGAACAATTTTACCCATCAAGATTTTACCTGCTGGTTCAATCCTAATGGGAATTGCTCTAGCCAGCGATTCGCGCCAGGCGCGATTTTGGCGCCGCCAATTTCGCTTTGTAGACATTTTTTGCGGCAGGGAATTCGCGCCGGCGCACCGCATCGGCATAGGCGTCAATGGCGCGCTGGGCCTCACCGGCCACATCGCCGAACACCTGTACGAATTTCGGCACATTCTGCCCAAACAGGCCGGTCATGTCTTCGCTGACCAGAATCTGCCCATCACATACGGACGACGCGCCAATGCCAATAGTTGGAATATCAATCCGTGCGGTGATGTCTTTTGCAAGATCTTCCACCATGCCTTCCAGCACGATGCTGAAGGCGCCGGCTTCTGCAATGGCGACGCTGTCATCGAGAATGGCGTTGGCCTCGTGCGCGCCGTGCCCGCGCGAGCGATAGCCGCCCAGCGTGTTGACCATCTGCGGGCGTAGACCCGTGTGGCCCATCACAGGTATGCCACGCTGCGTCAGGAAATGAACTGTCTCCGCCATTTCGCGGCCGCCTTCCAGCTTGATCCCCGAGCATCCGGTCTCTTGCATCACACGCGCGCAATTGCGGAACGCTGCCTCGGGCGATTCCTGCGTGGTGCCAAAGGGCATATCGACAATGACGCAGGCGCGTGTTGATCCGCGCATGACGGCCCGGCCGTGCGCAATCATCATGTCAAGTGTTACCCCCAATGTGCTTTCCATGCCGTACAGCACCATGCCGAGGGAATCGCCGACCAAAATAAGATCGACGGTATCATCCATCAGGCGCGCCATGGGCGTGGAATAGGCAGTGAGGCAGACCAGAGGCGTGCCGTTCTTGCGTGAACGGATCGCCGGCGTCGTAATACGGCAAATGGTGGCGGTTTTGCTCATGTTCGAAGTCTCCCTGGAACCCCCCGGTCTTCGCCGGCTTTCGGTCTAGATAGGCGGGCACTATAGTCGTTATCGCCTCACAAAGCGATTCATAAGTTCATTAGAAAATTCAATTTTGCATTTACCGCAGGATACCCCGGCGGTGCAAGCGGTAGAGCAGACGGGGGGCCGCCAGAATGGGATGGCGCTGTTGCCAGGGGCTCAGCGAAACGGCGTATCCCGTGTGCCGTTCAATCTTCCAGACCAGATAATCCACGCCGCCTTCAAAGGTAAACGCCCCTTTGCACAGCCGCAGCACTGAAAAAATCTTGCCCGCAATACGCCGCATTGCCCATGACCCAGAGGGGGCCAAACCAGAAAGATGCGAACGATCTAATTCGAGCGCATTAAATATGCCGTCATAATAGTCAGTGTCATTGTCATAAATTATTTCGGGCCGGTTGCCTTGCTCGACCCGCAATTCAGCGGCATAGGTCATGGCGAAAAGCTGGCTCCAGAAAACAGCGGATGGCGCGGAGGCCGGTACGCGCTGGGCCGCCCACCCGCAGGCGGTGCGCACGCCCGTGGAAAGCGCGCTGATCAGTTGTTTTCTTGTGGCTTCATCCGCCGCGTACAGCAGCGACGAGGGCTGCGTAAAACGCGCCCACAGGGTTGTGTCGATCGCATCCGGGCGCATCCGCCGTGCAAACTGATCAAGCGATATTACGGCGACTTTCGCCGCAATCGCCCCGCCGCTTTCACCATCGGGTGATGGATTTGCGACGCGCAGGAAAGAAACATCCGGCGGCAGAAGATAATTCATCAGTGGTCGGAACAGTGATCCGTGATAATCGCGGTAGTTGTCAACCAGCACGTAAAAGTCTAGCACGCCATCTGGCTGCAATGAACGGCGGCACGAGCCATAGAACAAAATGGCGCGCACGCCTGTGCCATGACCGGCGCGGATGGCGTCCGCCACACTTTGGGCAGCCGCATTGGCGGGCTGCGCCAGCGCGGAGGCGATCAGCGCCGTCAGACGTTCATTCTGCGGGCCGTTCACGGATACACGAAATCAAAGGTGCGCCGCGCAGAAATTTCGATCCGGCCGGAAGGACCTGGATCGAACAATTCTCCATCGACCGTAAATCGGGACGCGAGACGCAGGGTCAGAGTATCGGCGCGGCCGCTATTATAGCCGCTGCTCAGCATCCATCGACGGGGCCGGCCACGCAACACCGGCAGCAGTGCGCGCGCCAGGCTTTTGGGCGGGCCGTCAATGGCGGTAAACCGGATGGCGCCGCCACCCGGCCCCCAGAAGGGTTTAAGCCCCATGACAATCCGGTTTGCCGTTGTGGCAATGAGTATGAATTGATCCTTGTCGAATATCTCGACGCTATCCGCGCTCAAGGCGATGGGAACGGCGCCGTCAGCATTGCTGCGCATATTGCGCGCCACCACGGACGCAATCGTCCAGGCAACGGCCAGCCCGTGATAAAGGCCCATCGCGTTGGCTTCGTTCCGCGCCAGTTCCGTCGCCCCCGAAAACGCGCCCGCGCCCAGAAACATGCCGCAGACGTGCTGATCAGCAACATCTGGTCTGGCGATGTCCATGACCGGACGCGTGACGATGTGGCGCCGCAGACGATTGTGGCTGGCTGCGTCGAATATCCGGCGCAGCCCCTCCGCCCCATGCGGCACGCATCCCACGTCATAGGCAGTCAGGTTGGTTTTGCCGCCGGGAACGAGGCTTAGCGCCGGACGCCAGTCCGGATCGATCCGCCACAGGGCGCTCAACACATCCCGCAGGGTGCCGTCGCCGCCATTGATGACGAGTATATCCGCCCCCTGCTGTTTGAAGCGGGTCAATGCCGTTAACAGCTCTGTCTGCGTGACTGGCGCGGCAGTGCCGGCGAGAAACGGAAGCGCCTGTGCGGGGCACAGGAATGCAGGGCCATGCAGATTTCGATGGCTCTTCGGATTGCTGATGACGGCCAGACGGTTCAAGCGGCCAGCCAGGACAGAACAGGGCGCCCGCGCCGCCGGAAGGCCGCCGCCTGCGCGATCTGCACGAAATGAACACCGATGCACACCAGCATCCACAGCGCCACCGTTTCCATGCCTATATCCGGCCGGCCCAGCAGGGCGCCCGCTGAGAGAAGGATCAGGTTGGGATTACGGCGCGCATTGATGAGGCGAAAACGGCTGTCGAAAGGACGCCAGACATGCAGGGTTATTCCGAAAAACAGTTTGAAGCCGCCTTCCTGCAGACGTTGAAAGACATATCCGCCAATCACGATCGCCGTGACGGCGTTGGCCTGCCAGAGGCTGCCGCCGGATGCGTCAATGCCGGTTATCCAGGCCCAGTACCAGAATGGCGGATGAATCAGATCAAGACCATGATCGAACAGGTCTCCCATGCGGCTGGAGTTCACCGTCAGCCGCGCCAGTTTCCCATCCACCGTATCAAGAAATGTCATGCTCCAGGCCGCCACAAGGCCCCACCCAAAGTAGCCGTTCGTGAACAGCAGAAAAGCCAGAACCGTTAATCCCGCACTGGCTGAAGTCACCATATTGGGCGTAATGCCAGCGGCCGCACAGGCGCGCGTGACATGATAGGCCGGCCAGGGCCAGACATATTTTGTGACGATGTCGGTTACGCCTTTATAGACGACCGCGAAAAGACGCCGCTCAATCTGGTCTTTGGTGGCGGCGGTGACAGGCAGGATAAAGGCCGTAATCCGTTTTTTCAGTTTTTCATTATACGCCTCCGCCTGCACCGGGTTCAGCGGACGGAACCCGGGATCATGCTGAAGTTCCGCAGCCGGCGCCTCCTCGCGGGTCATCAGCTCGACGATGGCGGGGGCTGAGCTTGCCGGAATGTGGGCAGCCACGACCCGCCCCATTTCCTGGTCCCGCAGATAGCACCCAGGATTCACAAGAAGCTTGCGCAACAGGCTGTCTTCGATCAGATAGCCCGTATGGATCAGCACCACATCGGGGCCGCTGCTGACCGGCGCCGGCCAGGCCTCAATGTCGGTCACGTCAAAACTGCGCAAAGTCCGGGTGAGCCGTGCGGCCCCGCCAAGCCCCCAGATCAATACGGGAGATTTTCCAAGCAGACGGACGGCGGGGCGCGGGGCAGTTTCAGAATGGGGCATCTGGCTGGCATTGGTCCATGGGTGGTTCGAAGCTCAACTTATACTGACAGGGTAGCGGGAAAGCCAGTTGAAGCCTATATAGTCGCCAAGGATAATTTACCCCGGAGTTGTCTTCATAGTTCAGAAATCCAATGATTTGGCAGGTCTGCCCAAGATAGCCTTGACAGGTAATCCTGTGTGTCCAGCCTGTGGCGGCGCGGCCCGGCAGAGCTATTTCCGCCACGGCCAGTGGCAGCTTTATGCCTGCGCATCCTGTGGCCTGATTTACCTCGATCCCGTGCCTGCGCCGGAGACATTGGCGGCGCTCTATACAGACGCTTACAATGGGACGCAAACCGGCTATTTCGCTAAGCCGGAACTTAAACTGCGCCGCAGTCTGATTCGTGTGCGAATCACTCAACGGCATGTCAAAACGGGGGCTGGAAATTTTCTGGACGTTGGCTGCAATGGCGGCTTTATGGTAGAGGCGGCGCGACGCAGGGGTTTTACGGGATGGGGAATTGATCTGGACGCCGTGTCGATTGACTATGCGCGGCGGTCTTATCCCCTCAACCAGTTTTTTCATGGACGGGTTTCTGATTTTGTCCCCAGAGACCCGCAGGGGGCGCCGGTAACATTTGCGGCTGCCTATTGTTCTGAAGTGATCGAGCATGTGCCAGAGCCGCAAGGCTTTCTGTGTGACATCTACCGTCTGCTGGCGCCGGGAGGCGTGCTCTATCTGACGACCCCGGATATTTCGCATTGGCGGCGGCCGCGGCGGCTGTTGGACTGGGACGCTTTTTGTCCCCCCTCGCATCTGCTGTATTTCAGCCCGAAAAATC